>JAFUCM010000185.1 GCA_017459675.1 Eubacterium sp. | reverse complement strand
TGTACATCCCGATCCTCCAATTATAACATGTCAAATAAAGGGTTGACTTTCAGGAGTCAATCCTTTATTATTTCTTATAAATCATATTTAACAAGTAGGAAAACTATGAACTAAATATCATCAGGCAGTTGAAACATATATAGAATAAGACACATGAGAAAAACATCCTGATTGATATAAGTGCAGCAAAACGGTCCTCCGTTTATATGACACGGAGGAGGATTCAAGGGGATGTAATGTCATGTATCAAGAAGCAATTAAGAAACGATTCATTGAACCGCTTGCCAGGAAAAGCAAACCGTATGTCGGCGTAGAACTGGAACTTCCCATCGTTAATCGGAAACGGATTCCCGTACAGTTTGATGCCGTTCAGGCCGCTGCAGAACGTTTTGTGCAGGTATTTCATTTTCAGAACGTAAAACGGGATGACAACGGACATCTGTGGTTTGCAGAAGATCCGGTTACCGGAGATTCTCTGTCATTTGACTGCAGCTACAATACACTGGAGTGGTCGTTCGGGCGGACGTTTGACATTCATACGCTGGAGGAACGGTTCCGGAAGTATTATGCATTTACGCAGGAGGAACTGCAGAAGTGCGGGCATATGATGACCGGCATGGGAATTAATCCGCATTATCTGATTAACCGCAGGGAACCGGTCGCGAATGGACGTTACCGGATGCTCTATCAGTATCTGCAGAGCAGTCAGTATGCGCCGGAGGAATTTCCACTTCATGCCTGGCCGTTTTTCGGTATGTTCTCTGCGGCATCCCAGGTGCAGATGGACGTCGATCAGTCACAGATCATAGATGTGATTGAAGTGTTCAATCTGCTGGAGCCGGTCAAGGGACTGCTCTTTGCAAATTCTGTCTGGCCGGAGAATCCGGACATTCTGATTAACCGGGACTGGCTGTGGGAATACAGCATGCATGGAATTAATCCGAAAAATGTCGGCCTCTGGAATGAACCGGTGCGCACCATTGAGGAACTCACGGATTATATCGCAGATATGAACATGTTCTGCACAGAGCGGAACGGAAAATATCTGTTTCTGGAACCAATATCCTGGAAAAACTATATTACTTCAGATTCCGTCACCGGATTTTATGTGGAAGATGCTGCTGCGGGCAGCGTCATCCCCGGGATTTTGCGAAGCGGAGGCAGCGGTGTCCGAACCAATACCATGTACCCTGTGCATGATGTATATCGGGATGCAGCATATTACAGCCATGCTGACGGCGGACGGGTCCGCCGGATGACATTCCGGCCGGAAGAAGACGACATTCAGTATCTTCGCTCATACAAGTATGTGGATCTCACGTATCGCGGAACCATTGAATTCCGCAGTACCTGCACACAGCCGATTTATGAGACGTTTACCGTGGCAGCCTTTCATGCAGGTCTGATGCAGCGGCTTCCGGAACTGAAGCAGCTTCTGACAAACGGCTGCACGCTGTTCCAGCAGGGCATGTCACCGAAGGTGCTTCGCACACTGCTTTCCCGACGCAGCATACCGGCATCACTCAACCGGACTTATCTGCGGGATCTGCTGATGCGGGTGCTTGATCTGGCACGCGACGGTCTGTACCAGCGCGGCTTTAAAGAAGCAGCGTATCTGGATCCCCTGTACCTGCGGGCGGAGCAGCTTTCCAATCCCGCCCGTGAAATTGCAGTGGGACTGGAACACGGCAGGACGATGGAGACCTTCGTACAGGCATACGGACAGCTGGATAAGCGGCTGCCCCACAGTACCCGTCAGGAATTCTACAGAAGCAGCGGGATCGGACTGGAGGAAGAAAGTCTGCGTGTGAAACCGGATGGATTTCTTGCTGACACACCACACCCGGTTCATGATGACCCGCTGGTCGACCGCGATTTCAGCGAGGCACAGATCGAGATGATAACACACGTCAGAACCTCGCCGGAAAAATTGTACGAATCCATTCTCCAGAAGCGGGAGAAGGTCGTATCGGTTCTGAATGGACTGGATACCGGCCGGGAACTGCTCTGGCCGCATTCTGTCCCGCCGTATCTCAAAGGAGAAGAAGACATCCGGGTCGCGCAGTATACAGATGATCTGAGCTGGAAAAGCCAGTACCGCGATTATCTGGCGGAAAAATACGGAAAACGGAAAATGCTGCTGTCCGGTATTCATTTCAATTTTTCCTATCCGGAATATTATCTGCGTGAGCGGTTCGAGCAGAGTGTGGAAACGGATTTTGCACATTTTACAGAGAAACGGTATCTGGAACTGGCGGAGAAATCGGCTGCTTACAGCTGGCTGGTGGCAGCCCTGACGGCTGCAAGTCCGGTACAGGACGCATCCTACTGGCGTGAAGGAGCGCAGGGAAAACAGGGCATTGGCGGTTACAGCTCGCTGCGCACCAGTGAACATGGATACTGGAATCAGTTTGTACCGGTATTTGATTACAGCAGCATTCAGGCGTATATCAATTCCATTCACAAATATGTGGAAGAGGGAATGCTCAGAGAAGAGCGGGAACTGTATTATCCCATTCGTGTGAAGCCCGCCAGAATGTTTTCGGTTGAAGGGTTCCGGGACGGAATCAGTCATATCGAATACCGTATGATTGACCTGAATCCGCTGGATCCGGCAGGAATCGATGAGAGGGACATCAGCTTCCTTGTACTTCTGATCACCTGGCTGGAATTTCAGCCGCCGGTACACGCCGATGAGCGGCAGCAGGAGGCATTTGCAACCAATGTTATGGAGGCAAGCCGCGCACCGCTGGAAGATGTGATCCTGCAGGATCTCGACGGAAGCCGTGTGCCGCTGATTGAGATGGGGCTGCGCGTCATTGCGGATATGGAGCGGCTGCTCGGGAAACATCCGGCAATCGAATACCAGAAAGAGAAGCTTCTGAATCCGGAGAAGCGCTACGCTGTGATCCTGCAAAAGCGTTACGAGAAGGATTTCGTCGCACGCGCGATGAAGGACGCAGAGAAGCAGACGAAGATGATACTGGCTGATCTGCGCAGAAAGTCGGCGGACGGGATGTATATTTGAAAGAGGAGACAGGGGACGGTTTTTTGTCTCCTTCAGGGAAGGATGCAATTTCCACGCAGCTCAGGCGGAATTCGCCGCGTTGGAAATTGCATCCCGCTTCGGAAAACGACGGTTGAGCGGGCATCATCATTCAGGAGACAGAGAACCGTCCCCTGTCTCCCCGCTGCGTGAAAAGAGGAACGGATATGAAATCACCCCTGCGCTATCAGGCCACGCAGTATGACTGCGGGCCGACAACAATTACCAATGCAATCATGTACCTGTTCGAGCGGGAGGAGATCCCGCCGGATCTGGTGCGGCATATCGGGCAGTGTACACTTGACAGTTATGACCATGAAGGACACTGCGGCAGATATGGCACCAGCGGCGCAGCGATCCGCTATTTCGGTGCATGGCTGAATGAGCTTCGTTATGCAGGTCTTTTGCCGATCCGCAGCAGCTATGTGAACCACAATGATGTATATTTCGGACCGGGGAGTATGGTCTCACAGGCATTGAGGGAGGGTGCTGCGATTGTACTGCATGTTTTCCATGACGAAGGCCATTATATTTTATTGACAGGTGAGTCGCAGGAAGGTATCCTTGCCTTTGATCCGTATTACCGCGGAAATGAAGTGCAGCGGCAGGGTGTGATCCGTGTGGACGGTCATCCGTTCTCGCACAATCTGATCATACCGGACATTTTGTTAAATGACACCGGACGGGATTATTATTCTATGGGTGAAATTGCTGCACGGGAAGCACTGATTATCAGGCGGGATGATGCGGATGAAATCTATATGATCTGATGGCAGAACATACAGAGACCGCGATTGGATAAAGGTATCCCCTGCCGGCTGTATTCAGTGTGCGCAGCGGCGGAAAACATTTTTATTGAACAGCCGGGAGAGAGGACAGAAGAAAAATGTGCGAATTATTTGCCGTAAATGCGGAACATGATATCAGACCAAACGACTGGCTGCGGGAATTTTTTGCTCACAGCGATAAAAATCCGCACGGCTGGGGCATGGCAATGTTTTACGGAAGCGGTGCGGTCGCACTGGAAAAGGAACCGGTCCGCGCGGATCGCAGCTCATACCTGAAAGAACGGCTGCGGCAGGATATACATGTATCCACAATGCTTGCCCATATCCGTGAGGCGACGATCGGGTCACTTGATTACAGCAATACCCATCCATTTGTTGACCGGGATCAGACCGGACGGTGCTGGACACTGGTGCACAACGGGACCATTTTTGAGAGTCCGCTGCTGCGGCCGTATGTGTTCCGGCAAGAAGGACAGACAGACAGTGAGCGGATTCTGTTATATATCATTGAGATGATGAACCGCAAAGCTTCTGCGCTGCAGCGTGAGCCGGACTGGCAGGAGCGCTGTATCTGTATGGATGAAATTATTAAAACCATTGCCCCGGGCAATAAAGTGAATCTTCTGGTGTATGACGGTGAAATACTCTATGCGCATGTGAATCTGCGCGGCACGCTGCAGTTCTGTTCCATAGAACAGAATGAAAATAAGATCCGTCTGTTTGCAACAAAACCGTTTCCGACCGGGGGCGCAGGTCAATGGCAGGATCTGCCGTTTCTGAGACTCTGCGCCTACAGAGACGGAGAGCAGATTTTTGCGGGAACGCCACATTCGTACGAATATCATGAGGATCCGGATAAGATGCGCTATCTTCATATGGCATTCTCAGGTCTGTAAACGTAAGCCTGCAGGCAAAGCGTGCAGCGGGGAAATATGCATATGCCTGTGCGCGGAGACATTTGGTTCAATCGCGGTCTCTGATCGCGCGCAGGCTGCGCGGCACACTTTGTATGACATCCGGTTGACACTGTTTTTTCTGGTCGGTATTCTTATAGTCATACCGACCTATTTTTATGTTGTACAGACAGGTGTGTGATGGAAAAATCTTACGAAAAAGTCGTTCAGCACGTTAAAGATGAAATCCTAAACGGAAGGTTACAGCCCGGTGACAAACTGGCAACAGAACGTGTGCTGGCAGAACAGCTGGCCGTGAGCCGCAACTCAGTCCGGGAGGGTCTGCGAATTCTGGAAAATATCGGCGTGATTACTTCGCAGCAGGGATCCGGCAATTATATCTCTCTGAATTTTGATGAGACTATGTCAGAGGTTTTGTCCTTTATGTATTTCCTGAAGGGAATGGATGAGCGGCAGGTGACAGAGTTCCGGCGGTTTATCGAGCGCGAGGCGATGCTGCTGGCTGTAAAGCGGGCGGACCGGGAGCAGAAGCAGCGGCTTATGATTCATCTGGACGGACTGGAAAAAGCAATCACCGAGGAGGACCGCGTTCTGCACGATAAAGGCATTCACAGAGTTCTGGTGGAATCGAGCCGGAATGATTTTCTGATCACCAACTATCAGGCACTGACCAATCTGATGGACCGCTATATCAGTTCGATGCGTACGCGTATTATTTCCGGTATGCAGAGCCGCAACAAGCTGGAGCATGCGCACCGGATGCTGGTGGAAGGCGTGGTCGAGAGCGATATGGAGAAAGGGCTTGCCGGCCTGCGGGATCACTTCGGATATATCGAACAGTACAAGGATCTGGTCTGAATGTAATTGGTCGGACAAATTTGTAAAAACTGCACAAATTGAGACATGAAATTCCGTGCAGATATATGAAAAGAAGGTGCACCCTTGACGCGATTCTGTCAGGGGTGTATTATTTTAGATACAAGATTGGTACTACCAATTCATGAATAACACGTCTTTTGCTTCGATATAAACATTTCGTGAAACATATCTTCGAAGCACTCCTGATATTTTGCAGATTTAAGTCTCAGGAACAACTAAACATGCAGGGGGAACTTCTATGCTGGTACTAAAATTTTTACTTGCCATGCTGCCGATCATCTGGCTGCTGATCGCGCTTTCCGGCCTGAAAATGCCCGGATTCAAAGCGTGTGCGATTGCAGCGGTGATTGCTGCCATCCTCGCTCCGGTTTTCTGGAAGCAGCCGGTCGCATGGACGGGTGCCGCAGCGCTTGAAGGCGCGCTGAATGCACTCTGGCCGATCTGTCTTGTCATTCTTGCAGCACTTTTCACCTACAATCTGACGCTTGAAACGAAGGCGATGGAAGATATCAAATACATGCTTTCCGGTGTTTCGATGGACGGACGTGTACTGATTCTGATCATCGGCTGGGCGTTCGGTAATTTCATGGAAGGCATGGCCGGATTCGGAACAGCCGTTGCCATTCCGGCGGCAATTCTGGTAGCACTGGGATTCGACCCGGTACGCACGATTGTTGCATGTCTTGTTGTCAATTCCATGCCGACCGCTTTCGGTTCTGTCGGCGTTCCGACCGTAACATTGTCTGCGGTCACAGGAATTGATGCCAACATTCTTTCGGCAAATGTGGCAACTATTGAATGCGTTCTGTTCATTCTATCTCCGTTTGTCATGGTCGCAATTTTCGGCGGCGGCATGAAAGCGCTGAAGGGTGTCTTCGGCATAACAACCGTAGCGGCATTGTCTTTTGTGATTCCGGAACTGATTGCCGGCCTCTATCTGGGACCGCAGCTGCCGGATATCATCGGATCTGTCTGCAGCCTTGTCTGCACGATCCTGTTCGCACGGAAAACAAGAAACAAACCGGTATCAGACGAGTATGTCGTTGCGGCCGGCGGCAGAGAGCAGCGCACACTGACAGCAGGACAGGCAGTCGTCGCGTGGTCTCCGTTTATCCTGATCCTCGTATTCCTGCTGATCACGACACTGGTGCCATTCATTCATGATCCGCTTGCGGCCGTGAAAACAAGTGTTCAGATCTATCCGGAAGAGGGTGCATCGAAACTGTCATTCTCCTGGCTGAATACACCAGGCGTCATTATATTTGTTGCTGCCTTTATCGGCGGCGTGATCCAGAAGGCTTCCGGTTCTGCAATGCTGCGCGTCCTCGGAAAGACGCTCAAGAGCAACTGGAAGACCGTATTCACGATCTGTTGCGTCGTGGCCTGTGCGAAAATAATGGACCACAGCGGCATGACGACAGATATATCCAACCTCCTTGCGAGAACAGGATCATTTTTCCCGTTTGTATCTCCGCTGATCGGTGTACTTGGTGCATTTATCACGGGCAGCGGGACAAGCACCTGCGTCCTGTTTGGAAGCATGCAGGCGATGACAGCACAGCAGATCGGCGCAAGTCCCGCCTGGCTTGCGGCGGCAAATGTGATGGGGGCGGGCATCGGCAAGATGATCAGTCCCCAGTGCATCGCCATTGGTCTTGCGGCCGTCAACATGGTCGGCGAGGAGAATGTAATACTCAAACACGTAACAAAATACTGCGTCATATACTTCGTAATCGGCGGCATACTCTGCTTCTGCCTGCCGCACATACTGCCAATATAAAAAACCTTCGCGTGAGAGATGATGAGAGATGTCGCCTCTGCGAATACCAACTTCGCGGGGAGCGGAAAGACATATGTCTCCCCTGCGAATTCCACCTGAGCAGGGAGACATATGTCTTTCCGCTCCCCCTCACAATAAAAAAAACAAAATTAACATATAAGCAAGGAGGGTAACTATGGCGAACTACAACACACTGACACCCGAACTGATCGAACAGCTAAAAGCTGCTGCACCGGGACATCTTCTGACCGGTGACGAGATCAATGAGGACTATGCGCATGACGAGATGCCGATCTACGGCAAGCGCATGCCTGACGCACTGCTGATGGCAACTTTCACAGAAGAAATTGCAGCAGTCATGAAGATCTGCAACGAGAATCTGATCCCGGTTACACCGCGCGGCGCGGGCACAGGTCTGGTCGGCGGCTGCGTTCCGATGTACGGCGGCGTTGTCATCGATACTACCAAGATGAAACAGATTCTGGAATATGATCTTGACAATTTCATCGTTAAGATCCAGCCGGGTGTTCTGCTGCAGGAGCTGGCTGACGACTGTGCAAAACAGGGATATCTGTATCCGCCGGATCCGGGCGAAAAGCTTGCTACCGTCGGCGGAAACGTTTCCACAAATGCAGGAGGCATGCGTGCAGTCAAATACGGCGCAACACGTGACTATGTACAGGCAATGAAGGTCGTTCTTCCGAACGGTGAAATCACAGAGTTCGGCGCAAGCGTCAGCAAGACAAGTTCCGGCTACAGCCTGCTGAACCTGATGATCGGCAGCGAGGGAACACTCGGCATCATCACTGAGCTGACCCTGAAGATCATTCCGGCACCGAAGAAGGTGATCAGCCTGATCATTCCGTTTGAGGATCTTGAGGGCGCAATCGCAACCGTTCCGAAGCTCAAAGCTGCAAACCTCGGACCGCAGGCACTGGAGTTCATGGAGCGCGAGATCGTTCTTTCCAGTGAACGCTACATCGGCCGCGCTGTATTCCCGAAGGAAATCGAGGGCGCAGAGGTCGGCGCATATCTGCTCGTAACATTCGACGGCGAAGACGAAGATTCTCTGTTCGATCTGGTCGAGAAGGCAAGTGATCTGGTTCTCGAAGAGGGCGCAATGGATGTTCTTGTCGCTGACACACCGGCAAAGATCAAAGATGCATGGGCAGCACGTTCCAGCTTCCTCGAGGCAATCGAGGCAGAGACAAAGCTGCTTGACGAGTGCGACGTCGTCGTTCCGGTTAACAAGATTCCGGAATTCCTGACATTCTCCAAGAAATGGGGCGAAGAATGTGATCTGATCATCAAGAGCTTCGGACATGCAGGTGACGGAAATCTCCATATTTACCAGTGCTCCAATGATCTGGAAGAAGATGAATTCAAGCGCCGCGTCGACAAATACTTTGAGCGTCTGTATGAAGAGGCAGTTGCCTGCGGCGGACTTGTATCCGGCGAGCACGGCATCGGCCGCGGCAAGGTTAAATATCTGAAAGAGTCCGTCGGTG
>JAFUCM010000184.1 GCA_017459675.1 Eubacterium sp. | reverse complement strand
AGCTTTTTTTAATACCGCAAATGCGCGAATGATCTCCGCCGGCATTTTTTCTGTCCCGATCTCAAAATTCTGATAGCTGCGCTGTGTCTGCGCACCCCAGTAAACATTTACCGGGACCTTCATCTCACCCATGGAGTCATGTTCGATTCTATATTCCATCCTGTTCCTCCTTCTGTTCCAGAGTGAGTCAGAGAGAAACGTCCCCTTTGACTCACTTCGCAGAGCCGCGGACAAATCGATGTTCCACGGCGAATTCCATCTGAGCCGGAGAACATTGATTTGTCCGCGGCTCCTCACATACATTTCTTTCCCGCCTATTCTAGCATGGAATCTGCTGAATGGCCAGAAAAGACGTGTGCTCTAAGCGTAAAAAAGGATGCACGGCTGTTTCTTTCCGTGCATCCTGGTGTCAACCTTTTTTATAATATGCTTCTTATTCCGCCGCAGAATCAGCTGCAATATCGCCGCTTTCGGTGCCAGGTACAGCATCTCCGCTTTCAGTGCTGACTGCAGCATCACCGCTCTGGGCATCCACTGCACCTTCTCCGTTTTCAGCATCCTCTGCATTTTCGACGTCCTCTGTGTTCTCGCCGTTTTCTGCGGCTTCCGCCTCAGCAATCGCATCTTCCACGCCGATCAGGCTGCATACGGTAATCTCGTACCGTTCCGGATTCTCTGCGACATCTGCGCTTTCAATCTCAATCTCACCGCTGGTGATCTGGTCTGTCAGCGCTGCAAGTTCCGCATCTGTAAAACTCTGGAACTGTCCTTCTTTGAGCTGCAGTGTGACGCCGCCCTCTGAAAGACCGAAGAAATTCTTCTCGCCGCCTTCCAGCTTTCCTTCTTCCAGCGCTTTAAGTGCGAGCTGTACGACATTGATATGATTGATGCCGGATGCGGCAATAATGTTATCTGCGGACTCTAGCTGGTTGATATCTGCCGTAATCACCTTTCCGCCGAACTGTGCGGCACTTTCCGGCCCGATAAATTCCGGTCCGCTGCCGCAGACACAGATCAGTTCGCAGCCTTCCCGGAACCAGCTTCCGATGTCCGAGACAAGGGTCGGGCTGATTGCGTTGGACGTCGTCAGGCGGTAGCGGATCTCCACCTCGCCATCTGTATATCCCATCGCTTTTCCGGCCGCTTCCGCGCCCTGGATAAATCCGGATCCGTACTTTCTGTCATCTTCACCGGCACTGCCGCCGAGAAATCCGATTTTCCGGTATCCTTCTGAAACCGCTGCATATCCTGCAAGAAATCCTGCTTCCTGCCGGTTGCACATCACACTGAATGTATTTCCGCGGATTCTGGTTTTGCCGGAACCGCTTCCATTGGTCGGAACATCGTCAATCAGAACGAATTCCGTATGATTTTCCCGCTGCTGCAGGTCATAGACAGCGCTTGCCATCTCATCGCCGACGCATACAATTACATTTGCGCCCTCATCGATTGCATTCATCATCGCAATCCGCGCGCCCGCTGCCGACGGATCAGGTGTATAAATCGAAGCCTCCGCCCCGCTCTCAGCCGCGTACGCGGAAACGCCCTGCCAGATCTCCTGGCAGACTTCATAGTCGGAACCGGACTCGGTATTGCCGACAAAAACGATCTTACGTGTTTCATCGCTGCTCCCGCAGCCGGCCGCCGCCATGGCCGAAACACCGATCAGCATAAACAGAGCAATCCGCCCTGCAATACTCTTCAACATTTTCTATTCTCCCCTTTATGCCGCAAATCCTGTTTTCCGGGGACAGATACATTGCGCCGGCGCGCGTTTCATTTCCCTGCCGTATCCCGCTCAACAGAATCATTTTCCAAATAAAATAGCCCCCGGACCGGGAGCAGAATCACCAAAGAAACCGTCACAAAATACACGGGCCCCTCTTCCCGATTTTGACGATTATCCCCTACGATTCATTTATACTCCAAGTAACAGTATACAAAACAAGCTTCATAAATGTAACCCCACAATAAAAATAATTTATTTTGATTGTGTTAAGTTTTTGTAATACTTTTTCCGGTGGCTCTGTGCTATACTTTCCAGCATGAGTAGAATGAAACAAACAAATTTCTGGACACATACCATCGTGATCGTAATCGCGGCATTTATCTGCGGCTTCCTGTGGGGCAGCGCGTTTCCGTGCGTCAAAATCGGCTACCGGCTGTTCTCAGTTGCGGCGGATGACACAGCCTCCCAGCTGCTGTTCGCCGGGATCCGGTTTACGCTGGCCGGCGTTCTGGTCATCCTGTTCGGCAGCATCGGCGAACGGCGCCTGCTGCTCCCGGCGGGGATTCCTGATTCCATCAAAATGATTGTGATCCTGTCGGCATTCCAGACCATCGGACAATATTTCTTCTTTTACATCGGCATGGCGCATGCGTCCGGCGTGAAAGCCTCCATTACAGAAGCATCTTCGACATTCTTTGCGATCCTGATCGCGGCGCTGGTCTTTCACACCGAAAAGCTGAATTTCCGGAAAATCATCGGCTGCCTGGTCGGATTTGCCGGCGTTCTGGTCATCCTGATTCCGGGCAATACACTGGACTTCCACGTCCGGTTCAACGGCGAAGGATTCATCCTGATCTCCACGCTGATGTACGCCATGTCGTCATCCGTAATGAAGCAGTACTCCCGCCGGGAGGATACATTCGTCCTCTCCGGATACCAGTTTATTTTCGGCGGAATTGTACTGGCCGCCGCAGGGGCACTCATGGGCGGCCGCCTGTCCGGGTTTACTCCCGCCTCCACGGCCCTGCTGCTCTACATGTCATTCATCTCCGCGGCAGCATACACCCTCTGGAGCATCCTGCTTCGCCACAACCCCGTCAGCCGGATCGCAGTCTTCGGTTTCATCAATCCGGTCATGGGTGCCATCCTTTCCGCACTCCTGCTCGGCGAACAGAACCAGGCTTTCAGCATCTACGGACTGCTTTCACTCGTCCTCGTAACCGCAGGCATCATCATCGTATACCGCCTCGGCGAAAAGGAGACAGGGGACGGTAAAAAATCACGCTTGCAGTCCCACGAGTGATTTGTTACAATCAGTTAAGTATTCTTAAGGAGACGTAGCGAAGTGGTCATAACGCGGCGCACTCGAAATGCGGTTGTCTGTTTGCATACGAGATTGCCGATTTCCCTTGATTTTACTGACTTTTTCGTTTATCCTTGATAACTGAACACAGCCGAGTTCTCTCCTGATTTCTCTCCTTTTTCCGGAGTTTTTCTTTCAGGCGAGGATTCAAATTATAACTTGCAGAGGTACTCAAGTGGTCCAAGAGGTGGCACTCGAAATGCTATAGGCCGGTATCCGGTGCGTGGGTTCGAATCCCACCCTCTGCGCTCAAAGAAATCCAGTCTGCATGCGGGTTTGCGGCATGCGGGCTTTTTCTTTTGCCTCGATTTTGGAGGCTTAAAAATCCGCTCTTCTCTCCTGATTTTAGGAGAGAATTGGAGAGAAAAGGGTGCAAGTTTTCTGACAATTCTCACTTACGAAACACGTCCAGTGCACTCTCCATACCGCTTTCCATCGCACTTGCAGAGGATAACTTTGCGTTATAATCCAAATGCGCATATACGTTAGCTGTCGTAGAGAAATCGCTGTGACCCAGCCATTCCTGAATCTGTTTCATCGGAACTCCGTTGGCAAGCAGCAAGGATGCACAGCTATGCCGCAGATCATGATACCGGATCCGCCGCAGACCGTTCTTCTCAAGCAGCTTGCGAAATGCCCCTGTCACATAATTCGGCTGAATCAGATTTCCCATTTCATCAACGCATATGTAATCCTGGTATTTTCTGTTATAACCGCCTCTGCAGATACGTCTGCATTCCTCCTGTATTCTCTTCTTTTCCAAAAGCTTATCTTTGAATACATCAACCAGGGGAAGCGTCCGCATACTGGACTTTGTTTTTGTAGTGTCCCGCTCCACCTGCACATTGTCTCCGTGGATTCGGACGCATGTCACTGTATGCCGGATCGTAATGGTATTATTCTCGAAGTCTACAGCGTCCCATTTAAGGCCAAGTGCCTCACTTCTGCGAAGTCCGTAAAAGGCTCCAAGAAAAATTGGTATTTCCAGCTTTGTGCCTTTGGCTGCTTCAAACAGTGCTTCCATCTCCTCGCTGCTGTAGAAGCTTCCGACGAAACGCTCCTTTTTCGGCCGCTGCACTTTATCTGCCGGATTGCTGTCAATCAGATCAATCTTTACTGCATACTTTAGTGCCTGATGAATGTTGACGTGGTATCGCAGCACAGTTGTCGCTTTTTTCGTTTCCAGTTGCTTCAAATAGAAGTTCTGAATATCGATTGCTTTCAGGCCACGGAGCGTCGTACCCCTCGTCTTAAAATATGGAACAATGATTTTTTCCACTGATTCTACATACCCGGCATAGGTTGTGACAGCGATTGTCGGCCGGATAATCTCAAGCCACTGCAGCATATAATCCGAGAACATCATCTCCGTCCCGACGGGTTCTTCGGAAATCTTGAAGTTTTTTCGTGCCTCCATCAGCATCTGCTGCGCTTTTTTCTTATTTCCCTTCACCTTCAAACCAGTGGGAATCCACTTATTCTTTCTCTTTCCTTCCAGATTTTTGTAGCTCAATACAATGTAGTAAAGCTGATTCTTTTCCTGAAGGTGTCCTGCTACCATCTTTGTTATCTCCTTTCCCTTGCAGCATGCACCTTCTGCTGTTGGCAATTCCTATCTTAAAGGACGCCATCAGCAGAAGTCCAGTTTGTCATCAGTCTGCTGCAGATAAGTAACCAGATGCGTCTTTGGAATTCTGTATGCACGCCCGAGTCTCAGATGACGCACTTGGTTATTCCTCACCAGTCGATACGCTGTCTTTGTGCATACGCCAAGTGCCCTGCTCATTTCCTCAACAGTCAACACATCCGGATACTCCTTTAATACACTCCCGTATAGTTCCTGAAAATTCATTTCCATCCTTCTGTCTCCCTGCCATTTATATCGACATAACACACATCTCTGCTATCTCTTCTGCGACTTATACGCCTGATGCAGCTGCCTTTTTCTTTTCCTGGATACAGCAGGTAATCATACCCTCTGCGACAGCCGCAAAAAGTACACTCATCTTTATTAATCTGATAAAAATCCACTCTCCGCATCTGATACCGATTGGTGCTGTAAAACTGTGACACACATCTGGCACACAGCGTAATCATAATCGGCTCTGGTCTGACTATTTTTCTCATCACGGCGCCTCCAATTCGTGTGGGATATGCCGGCCGTGGTGTTCTTCCGCGGCCCGGTCGATCTTTTTCATTGTCTTTTCGCTGAGTTTTCCGATATATCCAAAAATGTCTGATTTATTAACCGGATCCATCTGTTCAACCATCGCCATGGAATTCTCGGTCAGTCCGCCTTCATTGCCAAGATAAACATGGCAGGGCAGGTTCAGTTTTTTCAGCTTCGATGTAACCGGGACCATTGTAATGATCGTGGAATACAGGTTTGCTGTATTGTTCTGGTAGTTAATGACCGGTCTGATTCCTCCCTGTTTGGATCCTCTGCCCGGCCCCAGATCCGCGAGGTAAATATCACCGCGTCTGTAGACCCAGTGCTTATGTATTTTTACTAACCTTCTGTACATAGCCCCTCCATTCGTTGTTTTATACGTTTTCTAAAAACCAAATTTTTTGACCGAATTTTCTGAAATTCCTGCAGTCTCCCCGGTCATGTAAAGGCAGCCCTCCGCCATTACGAACGAGCTGCCGTTTCATTTAAATATGTCCATCCCGCATTTATTCTCAATCACCCCGGAATAAAGGGAATCTCATCAGACGGCCGCTGGCTTACGGCTCCATAGGTTTCCAGCCTCCCCGCGGTTCTCGCCGGGCCGCTCTTCCCATCGGCAGAACGGAAGTATCATAATCCCATCTGTGTTTCATCGCCCTGCAGGATGCCATCCTGCATTCTCAAAGTATGGTTGCCGCTCATTCTTTTGAAGTCATCGCGCATCTTCGTTCGGCTGAAGCCTGTTGACTTCCACAGAGGAACGTATCTGATGAATGTGTATTCAATTGTCAGAGTGCGATTGTCTACAACCGTTTCGGTTGTTATGGTTAAATTGTAGGGAAATATGTGATTAATCACGAGAAATTGATCGTTTACTTTTTGGTAGTTCTTAGCTACCAAATGCCAAAAAACGCATTAAAAAAACTGAGCATATGGGCTCAGTTATACTCATTAGTGTTAGCGCCGAGTGATCTTAACCCTCCGCGCCAGATTAATACAACCAATTTCAAATTATTATATTTAGCTAGTGCATGCCTAATCCCCCAGATACGCATTCAGAAAAAATGAAGCAAGACTTCCTTTTTTTATATTTTCTCTGGTCTCGTCAGGTGTGAACCATGCATAGGAATCCATCTCATAATTTGCATCCATTTCACTGGCATCTTTCTCTATTATTGCCAGGTAACATACGCCTTCGTTGAATCGGAGCCCTGAAAATCGGGTGAAAATCGCCTCATTAGAAGAATCGGCGAAATTTTAGATTCCAGCTAATATGTAGAAGGGGATTTTAGACGGAAAGCGTCTTATGAAATAGAAGAAGCGGGAACCAATTTTTTCGGTCCCCACCCGATGGAATAGCGTCCCTGGCGGGATTCGAACCCACGACCTTCCGCTTAGGAGAACTCTGCTCCATTTTCTTTTTCAGACTTAACCTGTTCGTTTCTGTTCAGTAAATCCAGTAAAATCAATAAAAAACGAATGGTTCGAGTCGCGTGGTGTTCGT
>JAFUCM010000183.1 GCA_017459675.1 Eubacterium sp. | reverse complement strand
CCACTGATCGTCCCTACTAAACTTGGAAGAAATCCGGGACCCTACTGTTCGCCCCTAATAAACTTGGAGGTCCAGATAGGTCAGACCCTACTAATAGACCCTACTAAAGTTGGTGAAACCCCACTAAACTTGGATGACCCAAAACATCACCGGAACTGTCTGATGCGACAGGCCCGGTGATATTTTTGTTGACGGATGTTGTTTACGGACAGTTTTTATCTCTAGAAATTAACATAACCTTGCAGCCAGATGGTTCCCTTGAACCGCCTGCCCGGCAGCGGGACGCCCGTCAGATCTTTCTGGTTGATGCAGATGTCCAGCGGAATTTCATTTGTTACCACACTGAGATGATACAGCTGCTCGCCTGTCCGGTTGTTCCGGATCTCTCTGCACTCCTGGATTTCTCCCATAATATTATAGAAATCGCATTCGAGACCGTATGGCATGAAATAAGAATCCACGATCGTATAGACATCCTCGTGCTGAATCCGCCTTGAAATCATGGTATATGCGTCGATGTCTTCCATTGTCAGACTTTCGATTGCATCCTGATCCCCGTTTGCAGCAGCCATATACAGAGAATTACGCTTTTTCTGTGTCTGTGCATCTTTTTCCTGCTGCAGCTTGCTCTTTTCCAGCGGAAGAAGGATCACGCCGCCGTCTGACAGTGCAGAAAGTGATACAGACGTATTCTGCATCTCGTAAAACAGCCTTCCCTTCCCCTGTGTACTCAGATATTCACCTGCATTGAGAAGATAGAAGATCAGGGTTGTTCCGACTCTGAGATCATCACAGGCACCTGCGTAGGCCTCTTCACCGGCATGTTTTTCAACCGCAATCTGCTGATAGGAAGTAATCTGCGTTCCGTTAAAATACGGGTAATAGTATTCCATGTGAAACAGATTTTCATCATCATAGTAACCACAGACCGTTATTCCCATATCCTGCGCATACTCTTTGGATATCTGCGCAAACAGCTGGTTATTCCTGTCTGCGGCAACCTTTTTAAAATCATAACTGCGCAGCACTTCACCGATCAGCTCCTCCTGCTCGTGGATCGTTCGGATCTGGCTGAATCCAATGGATTTCAGATAACTGTGCATAATACTCCTTTATTTATTCGGAATCAGAATTTCCTTGCCGCCCATATACGGACGCAGTGCTTCCGGAATGGTTACGCTTCCGTCAGCCTGCAGATGATTCTCAAGGAATGCAATCAGCATACGCGGCGGAGCAACACATGTATTGTTCAGTGTATGTGCGAGATAGCGCTCTTTGTTATCTCCCTGCACACGTATTTTCAGACGTCTTGCCTGTGCATCACCGAGGTTTGAACAGCTTCCGACCTCAAAGTATTTCTGCTGGCGCGGAGACCACGCTTCCACATCACAGGATTTCACCTTCAGATCAGCCAGATCACCGGAGCAGCACTCCAGTGTACGGACCGGAATATCCAGCGAACGGAAGAAATCAACGGTGTTCTTCCACATCTTATTGTACCATTCCATGCTCTCTTCCGGTTTGCAGACGACGATCATCTCCTGCTTCTCAAACTGATGGATACGATAAACGCCGCGCTCTTCAATGCCGTGTGCTCCTTTTTCCTTACGGAAGCACGGAGAATAGCTGGTCATTGTAATCGGCAGCTGTTCTTCCGGGATAATCTGGTCAACAAACCTTCCGATCATGGAGTGCTCACTGGTGCCGATCAGGAAGAGATCCTCTCCCTCAATCTTGTACATCATAGAATCCATCTCTGCAAAGCTCATGACACCGTTGACGACACTGCTGCGGATCATATAAGGCGGAATTACATATGTAAATCCGCGGTCAATCATGAAATCACGCGCATAAGACAATACTGCAGAATGCAGACGTGCAATATCTCCGATCAGATAGTAGAATCCGTTTCCTGCAACACGGCCTGCAGCGTCCATATCAATTCCGCCGAAGGATTCCATGATCTCTGTGTGATACGGAATCTCAAACTCCGGAACCACCGGTTCACCGAAGCGCTCAATTTCGACATTCTCGCTGTCATCTTTGCCGATCGGAACAGACGGATCGATGATCTGCGGAATCAGCATCATCCGTTTCGTGATTTCATCATCAATTTCTTTTTCTTTTACAGTCAGTTCCTTGATTTTATCCTTGGAAGCGGCAACTTCCTTCTTGACTGCCTCTGCCTCTTCGCGCTTTCCCTGTCCCATCAGGGCACCGATCTGTTTGGATGCTTTGTTGCTTGCAGCGCGCAGAGATTCAACTTCCTGAAGATTCTCTCTTCGCGCACGGTCCAGCTCGATTACTTCATCTACAAGCGGAAGCTTGTTGTCCTGAAATTTATTTTTGATGTTCTGTTTAACAAGTTCCGGGTTTTCTCTTAAGAATTTAATATCAATCATGTTTATATGCCTTCCTTTTTTGTTATTTCGTATCAGATTTCCAGTTCTGATTCCTCTTCTGAACCGGCAGCAATCCGTAATGCCTGAATTTCTTCCTCACTTAACATAATATATGACTCTCCGTTTACGATTTCTTTCAAATAAACGAAGCAGTTGTCTCTGCTGTGAATTGCATCCAGAACAAATCCTGTATTCTTATCATCCAGCATTGCAAGCACAAAGCTCAGCTTTCCGCCAACATCATCGAATGCATCATATTTCACAATACCATAATGTGTCAGCGTGGTGCCGATCTGCCGGCGGACTGCGACCAGATCCGCGTGATGCATATTGACGCGGCCGCTCATCTTATCGATTTCCTGCAGCCTGTCTATAATGTTTTGCTCGAGCGATTTTCCGTCTTTTCCGCGCATGAATACCTGCATGCGATACTGCAGGCGGTTCAGCCGGAGAATCAGCCATCCTGTAAGCAGCAGTAAAACGATTACCGCTATCATCAGGATGATAAAGATCGTACCGAACCCGGTGCCGATTCCATTAAATAATTCTTTCATATAATAATATTGCTCCCCTTTTATTCTTCTTCGCGGTTTTTTTACCGAATCAGATCAATAATACGATCCAGGTCCTCCTGTGAATAATACTCGATCTCGATCTTTCCGCGGGATCCCCGCCCCCTGCTGATCGAAACCTTCGTGCCGATCCGCTGCATCAGCTGTTCTTCAAGTGCCTGGTATGCAGCTTCAATCTGTGTATCTGTCACAGGTTCTTTTTTCTCTTTCTTCGGTTTCAGCAGACGCTTTACAAGGCGCTCCGTCTCCCGCACACTGAGATGTCCTGCGGCAATCTCAGCTGCGGCCGCGTACTGGATCTCCGGATTCTCAACAGCGAGAAGCGCTCTTGCATGTCCGGCTGAAATCTGTTCCGCAATCAGCATTTCCTGCACCCGCTCATCCAGATTCAGCAGCCGCATGGAATTGGTTACAGCAGAACGGCTCTTTGCGACACGTTTTGCGACTTCTTCCTGCTTCAGATCAAATTCCTCCAGTAACCGCTTATACGCCCGTGCCTCTTCAATTGCATTCAAATCTTCTCTTTGAATATTTTCGATCAGAGAAATCTCTACAATTTCCTGCTTTGAGTATTCACGGATAATAACCGGTACTTTCTTTAATCCGGCGAGCTTTGCCGCGCGCCACCGCCGCTCACCTGCGATGATTTCGTAATATTTACCTGATTTCTGCACCAAAAGCGGCTGAATCACACCAAACTGGCGGATGGAATCCGCCAATTCTTCCAATGCAGTCTCATCAAATTCCGTTCTTGGCTGATTCTGATTCGGCACAATCTGTGAAATACGCAATTCCACAGGTACATTTTTCTCAGGCTCGGTCTCAGCTGACTGGGTGCGGGCAGCAGCAGATTTTTCTGCCTTCGCTTCCTTTTCCTCTGTAACAGCTGATGCAGTTGTTTTTTTCTTGCTTTTAGCAGCGGAAGCAGACTTCTTTACCGTTTTACTCCCGGAAGCAGGTTTTTTCTCCTGTTTTGTCTGCGTTCCGGGCTGCTCTGCCTGGTTTTCTTCCTTCTTTCTGGCAGAAGGATTTCCCTGCGGAATCAATGATTCCAGACCCTTTGCCATATTCAGGCCTCTTTTGACTGCCATTTCATCATCCTTCCTTCTTTACCAGTTCTTTTGCGAGTTTTTTATACCTTCTGGCGCCGACTGACAGTCTGTCGTATTCTGTAATCGGCATCCCGTAACTAGGTGCTTCTGCAAGACGTACATTGCGCGGAATGACTGTATTGAATATGTATTCATTCAGATTTGCTCTGACATTATCCACGACCTGTCCGGACAGCTTATTTCTGACATCAAACATCGTAAATACGATGCCTTCAATTGTCAATTCAGGATTCAGCCCGTTTTTCACCAGTTCGATAGTATTCAATATCTGTGCAAGCCCTTCCAGCGCATAATACTCACACTGGATCGGGATCAATATTGAATCTGCAGCCGTCATTGCGTTAACTGTAAGCTGTCCGAGAGAAGGAGGGCAGTCTATAATTACGTAATCATAGTTATCCCGAATATCAGAAATAGCGTTTTTCAGCCGGTATGCCGTATCATCATACTCTGTAAGCTCTATCTCGGCACCAGCCAGATTAATATTAGAAGGAATTACATGATGATATTTCTTTAATTCAACAATACATTCCTTCACTTCGCAGTTTCCAGATATCAGCTCATAGACTGAGTTTTCCACACTGTCCTTCTCAATTCCCAGACCGCTGGTCGTATTTCCCTGCGGATCAATGTCGATCGTCAGCACTTTTTTGCGCATTTCTGCAAGTCCGGCAGAAAGATTAATGGCAGTCGTCGATTTTCCGACGCCGCCCTTCTGATTTGCAAGTGCAATTACTTTACTCAACAATATTCTCCTTTAATAATTGTGGTTTCTTAAGTATATCACTCTGTATCCTATTATGAAAGCACTTCTTAAGTACATTTACAATTGTTTTTAGATCATATAATCATAAAAAATCATTTTATAAAGACCCATAAAAAATGTTTCACGTGAAACATTTTAAATCAGCTCCTGCCATGATGTTTCACGTGAAACATTTTAGTTTCCCGTTGAATAAGTATTCATTTTATTATCTATGTATTACTTCAGCGGTCTTTTTTCAGGAATTCCCGATCTTCTCGGATACTGTTCAGGCGTCACATCAGTTTTTCTGACCAGTGCAAATGCCCGGTCCGCCGTTTCACCGGCTCCTTTCATCTGAAATTCCTTAATATCCAGTAATGCTGCATTCAATTTATCAAGTCCGCCGCCAAATTCCTGCATTTCTGCAGATAATCCAGTACTTTTATAAGCAGCAAATATGCCATCGACTTTCAAAAACGGAACGCAGTACTCAGAAATAACAGAAATATTGGAAACAGCACGTGATACAGCATAATCAAAGCTTCCTCTGTAAGAGAGATCCCTTGCCAGTTCTTCAGCTCTTGTATGGATAGCCTGAATGGATCCGCCTTCAGAATCCAATTTCAGAGATTTTATTACCTCATTTAAGAATCCGACGCGCTTATTCAGGGAATCACACAGTGTAATATGCAGATCAGGCCTTACAATTTTCAGAGGAATTCCTGGAAATCCAGCGCCCGTTCCCACATCAATCAGGCTGGACTGATGAGGTAAATTCAAAACAGACAGAAGAGAAGTACTGTCAGCAAAATGTTTGAATACAACCTGCTCAAAATCTGTGATTGCTGTAAGATTAATCTTTTTGTTCCATTCAACCAGAAGATCGTAATAATCCAGAAACTGATCAGCCTGTTTTTCTGTCAATGTGATACCTGACTGCTCCACGCCGGCACGAAGTATATACTTCTCATGTTCACGATTCATAATTTTCTCCTGCGGATCTGCCTGATGCCTGCAGATATACCATTAAGACTGAAATATCTGCCGGAGAAACTCCCTGAATCCGGGAAGCCTGTCCGATACTGCGCGGCCGGAACCGCTCCAGCTTCTGTCTTGCTTCCAGACGGAGACTCTCTACTTTATTATAATCAATATTTTCCGGAATCAGACGGATTTCCTTTTTTCTGAACTGCTGAATCTGACGTTTCTGCCGCTCTATGTATCCCTCGTACTTAATATTAATATTCACCTGCTCTTTTACAGGATCTGTGAGAGATGGCCGCTGCGGATCAATTTCGGCAAGTGACTCATAATCCAGTTCAGGTCTGCGAACCAGGTCTGCCAGTGAACAGCCGCTTTTGAGCGGGGTAGAATTCTTTCTTGCGAGCAGATTCTGTACGTCATCTGTCATACCGACAAATGTGCGGCCAAGCCGCTCAATTTCTTCCCGAATCTGACGCTCTTTTAATAGAAGATTCTGGTATTCCTGTTCGGATATCAGACCGGCCTGGTATCCATATTTTCTCAGACGGAGATCTGCGTTATCCTGCCGAAGCATCAGTCTGTATTCTGCACGGCTTGTCATCATACGATAGGGTTCCTGTGTCTCCTTCGTCACCAGGTCATCAATTAAAACACCCAGATAGGCCTCCGACCGGTCCAGGACAATCTGTTCTTTCCCGAGAATCTCCATTGCAGCATTGATTCCGGCCAGAAGACCCTGCGCAGCGGCTTCCTCGTATCCGGAACTTCCATTAATCTGACCACCCGCAAACAGACCGCGATATTTCTTAAACTCCAGTGTCGGATGCAGCTGGATGGGATTAATCAGATCATATTCAATCGCATATGCATTTCTTACAATTTTCGCGTTCTCGAGACCTGGAACAGAGCGGTACATCTTTTCCTGCACATCTTCCGGCATTGAACTGGACATCCCGTCAATATACATTTCATTTGTATATCTTCCTTCAGGTTCAATGAAAACCTGATGACTGTTCTTTTCCCCGAATTTTACGACTTTATCTTCAATAGAAGGGCAGTAGCGCGGCCCGATTCCGTCTATAATACCGGCATAAATCGGCGATCTGTTGAGATTTGCACGGATTATGTCATGTGTCTTCTCGCAGGTATGTGTCAGCCAGCAGGATACCTGCTCAATCTGTACATCCGCAGGATCCGTTGAGAAAGAAAACGGAACAACCTTTTCATCGCCCTTTTGTTCTTCCATTTTGGAAAAATCAATTGAGCGCTTATCAATACGGGCAGGTGTCCCTGTCTTAAACCGCATCACTTCAATATTATGTAAAATAAGTGATGCTGTCAGATGTGTAGCAGCCTGCAGACCATTCGGACCGGAGTGGGTGATCACCTCCCCGCAGAGACAGCGCGCATTCAGATACACACCGGTACACAATACAACTGCCTTACTGTGATATACCGCACCTGAGACCGTCTTTACACCGCAGCAGATATTATTTTCAATCATCAGGTCAGATACCTCAGCCTGCCGGATCGTCAGATGTTCCGTATTTTCCAGAACATTGCGCATTGACTGGCTGTAATCCTTCTTGTCAGCCTGTGCGCGCAGCGAATGGACCGCCGGTCCCTTTGAGCGGTTCAGCATCTTGGACTGAATGAAAGTACGGTCGATATTTTTGCCCATTTCTCCGCCAAGCGCATCAATTTCCCGCACAAGATGTCCTTTGGAACTGCCGCCGATATTCGGATTACAGGGCATCATGGCAATACTGTCAACACTGACCGTAAAAATGATTGTCTCCAGACCGAGACGGGCACAGGCAAGTGCCGCTTCACAGCCGGCGTGCCCCGCACCGACGACGACAACATCATAGCTATGTTCAATCAAATCTATACTCCTTATTTACCCAGACAGAACCCGGAAAATATCTCATTCACAAGATCTTCGCTGACATCTGCGCCGATAATTCTGCCAAGTGCATCGCATGCCTCCATCAAATCAATGGAAAAGAAGTCTTCAGGCATCCCGTTTCTGATACTTTCCTGTACCAGCGTCAGACTGTCTGCAGCTTCCTGCAGTGCACGCGTATGACGCGCGTTTGTAATATATATTTCATCATTCTGTCTGATTTCACCGGAAAAAAACATGCTCTGGATACAATTTTCCAGCTGTGTAAATCCTTCTCTCTGTTTTGCAGATATTTCAAGGATCGTACATTCGGTATATTTGCTGATTTCCTTTTTTGTGACAGCTGTCTCCAGATCACTTTTATTCAGCAGAACGATTGCCTTCTTGCCCTGAATCATTTGGAAAATGTCATAATCATTTTCATCAAGCTGTTCAGAACTGTCAACGACGTAAAGAATCAAATCTGCGTCTTCCGCATGCGAACGTGCGCGGGAGATGCCAATCTGTTCAATCCGGTCATCTGATTTGCGGATCCCGGCCGTGTCCAGAAGCCGCAGCGCAATTCCCCCGAATGACACCTGATCCTCAAGGACATCCCGCGTCGTTCCGGCAATATCAGTCACAATGGCTGTTTCTTCCCCGGTCAGTGCATTGAGAAGCGATGATTTTCCGGCATTGGGTTTTCCGACAATGACAGTTTTGATTCCATCCCGGATCATTTTGCCGGAATCAGAAGATCTTACCAGTTCTTCGATCTGTCGTTTTTGCTCTGAAATAATTGCATCCAGTTCCGACAGATGTTCTCCCATGTCAATATGTTCCGGGTCATCCAGGGCTGCCTCAATAAAGGCTGTCTCATGCAGCAGCTTCTGTCTGATTTCACGAATTTTTCCGGAAAGAGAACCGGAAAGCTGCCGGACGGAAGACTGCAGCGCATATTGATTCTTTGCAGAGATGATATCCATGACAGCCTCGGCCTGGGAAAGATCAATCCGTCCATTCAGAAAAGCACGCTTCGTAAACTCCCCCGGCTCCGCAGGTCTGACCCCGGTCTGCAGAACAGCATCCAGAACTTTCCGAGCCGCGAAGACACCTCCGTGGCAGTCGATCTCAACGACATCCTCACGTGTAAACGTATGCGGTGCCTTCATCAGCATAATCAGAACTTCATCGACCAGATCTGTCTGTACAAATTGATCTCTCTGTGCCAGTTCTTCTTTCTGTACCGGTTCACCTGTTTGTTCCGGTTCATTTTTCTGTGCCGGTTCACCGGCAGATTTTTGTGGCTGTCTGATCCATCCATAGTGAATGGTATTCGCTGCCTGCTCTGTCAGCTTCTTTCCTGCAGGAGAAACAAAAATCTGATCCACTGCATGCAGCGCATCCGGTCCGCTGACCCTGATGACCGCAATACCCGCAGGCGAAGCAGCAGTCGAAATCGCTGCAATCGTATCCTCATAACGATTCATGATTGCCCCTCCCGTAACTTATTGAAATATAAATGAAATAAAACATTCCTGTTTATTCGCATACGATTTTACAAAACCCGGCCGATACTTTCAACAATATTTTAATTCCACCAACACAAAAAGATGGACATATGGTTTTCGGCGAATTCCACCTGAGCAGAAAACCATATGTCCATCTTTAAAACTAACTTTTATCTCTCATACCTTCCGGAACGCTCAGACCGTTCAAAGCGCGCCGGTGTGACCACAACGTAGCGATAGGGCTCGTTGCCTTCGCTGTGTGTTTCTACGAACCGGTTGCTCTGCAGACTGGAGTGAATAATCCTTCTTTCATAAGGATTCATCGGCTCCAGGGATACCGGCTTTCTTGTCTTTTTCACCTTGCGCGCGATATTGGACGCAAGATTTTCCAGTGTTTCTTTTCTGCGGCGTCTGTAGTCTTCCGTATCAAGCTTGATTCTTACGAAATGCTTCTGATCACGGTTGACAACAAGGCTGGTCAGGTACTGAAGAGAATCAAGTGTCTGGCCGCGCTTGCCGATCAGAATGCCCATATCTTCCCCGGCAAAATCGATATTCAGTGCATCTGCTTCCTGATCATAGTCGATTGTAATATCGACCGGAAGTTCCATTGCCTTAAATACACTGTCGAGGAATTTGGAAGCGGAAGCTTTCATGGTAATGATATCTTCCTCAGAACGCTCCGGCTTTTCTTCCTCTGTTTTTTCTGCTGCCGCATCCGCAGCAGGTTCAGCTGCATCAGATGCTTCTGCAGCTGCAGCCGGTGCTTCCTGAACGGCTTCTTTCTTTTCTTCTGCCGGTTCTTCAGCCGCTTTCTTCTCATCTTCAGAAATTGCTTCTCTGACTGACTCCTTCAGAACTTCCTCTGCAGCAGACATCTCAACTTCAGCAGGCTCTTCTTTCTTGCGTGCAAGAATCACTGCAGGCTTTGCTCCGATTCCGAGAAAGCCGCTGCTGCCTTCACTGACGACCTTATAATCAAGGCGGTCGCTGGAAACTCCGAGATCAATGCAGGCTTTTGTAATTGCTTCTTCTTTTGTTTTTGCCTGAATTTCAATAAAATCCATCACGAAGACCCCCTGTTATTTCTTCTTATTACCTTTGCGGCCGTTCTTCTCATCAAAGCGGGCTACCATATTGGCCTTTGCTGTGATGCTGTCCTCCGGCGCATTCTTTGCTGCTTCGGAATAATTTACTTCCGCTTTATCCAGATCTTTATACTTCGGATCTGCAATTCTTCTTACGTTCTTATGCGCAGTACTGGTAATCGTACTCTGACCGGAAGCCTGCGCCTGACGATTCTGACGGGTTACACCCTGTTTCTCTGCTTTTTTCGCCTGCTTTGCTTTTGCCTTTTCGATGAGTTCGTTTGCATCCATCTTTGCAATCCGCTGGTTGATGACAACCTGCTGTACGCTTCGGATGAGTGCACCGGCAATCCAGTAGATACCGATACCCATGGAAAATGTTGCACACAGGAATGCAGAGAAGATCGGCATGGTCAGATTCATGGTGCGCATGGAACTGTCCATTGCAGCATTGTCACCGCCTGTGGAAGCCTGCGGCATCAGCTTGTAGTTCAGCCACTGGGTAAACCACGCAAGGACCGGAACGAGAACTGCAATCAGAAGCAGAAGCCATGAGTGGCTTGTAAAACTGCTGCGGATGACATCCCAGGGTGATTCTGAAATATTAATTCCGAGGAAATTGTTGATCTTCGAGCTGTAGTTGCTGACATCAGCAATCTGTGTACTGAGAGAAGAAAAATATCCGTCTGAAGCGAGCAGTTTATACTGTGAGGGCTTCAGAAGATATAAAAAGTCCGTAATCTGGTTCAGTGTCGGTTCATCACTGAAACGGATTCCGCGGACCGAGCTTTCTTCGATAAATTTCTGCAGCAGAGCAGCGGAGCCGGATGTTGCCTGGATCTGTTCTGCCAGCTGTTTGAAAATATCACCGACGCGGGTGATATAGCCCGGAATCTTGTAAATAACCTGATACAGCGCAAACAGAAGCGGCATCTGAATTGCCAGTGTCACACAACTGCCTGACATGGAAACACCGTATTTACTGTAAAGATCCTGTGTTTCCTGCTGCATCGCCATACGGGATGCCTGATCATTTTTGCCTCTGTATTTCTGCTGAATCTTCTGCAGTTCCGGGTTGACAACGCTCATCATCTTGGAATTCTTCTGCTGCTTGATCTGCAGCGGCGTCATTGCAACATAGACGATGACTGTATACAGAATAATCGCAAGACCGATATTTGCATAACTGACTTTCTCACCGAAAATGACAACAGAATTCCCGAATGTGTGAATGTTGATGTACGCAAGTCCCTCATAAATGCCGTTCATAATCAGGCCGAGCAGCCTTGCGATCCAACCGATAATCGGAGTTGTTGACTTTGTTAATAAAAGTTCCAATTTTGTCTCCTTTTTAATGCTTGCAGCTTACGGCACCGGGTCGTATCCGCCTTTTGAAAAGGGGTTACATCTCAGAATTCTCCAGATGGCCAGTAAGCCTCCCTTCAGGGCACCGTATTTTTCAATGGCCTCAAGACCATAATTGGAACACGTTGGATAGTAGGGACACTTCGTGCTCTTTAACGGTGATAAATGCTTTTGGTAAAACCGGATCAGACGAATTAATACCTGTTTCATCCTGTTCTTTTATCCTCCAGCAGATGGTGCTTTGCAGCAAGCTGTAACATTGCACGCTCAATCTCAGCATACGTGCAGTCCCTTGCATGTACTCTTGCGACAACCACCACATCATAACCGATGCGGTATTGTTCCTCATGCAGACGATAACTTTCCCGGATCAGTCTTGTCAGATGATGGCGCACAACACTGTTCCCCACCTTTTTGCTGACGGAAATGCCAATCCGGTTTCTGGCAAGATCATTTCTTCTCACGTACATTACCAGGTTTTTATTTGCATGTGATCTGCCCGTCCGGTATACCTTCCGGAAATCGTTATTCTTTTTGAGGCTCTCTGAATTACGCATGGTTTCTTAATATAACAAGAAAGACCACATCTCTGCGGTCTTTACACTCTGGTTAAGCTGATAAACTCTTTCTGCCTTTCAGTCTTCTGGCAGCTAATACCTTTCTTCCGCCCTTCGTACTCATTCTTTTACGAAAGCCATGAACTCTCTTTCTTGAAAGCTTCTTCGGCTGAAATGTCATTTTCACGGTCCCTACACCTCCTTTTTTACTCTGGATTATGTACAGAGAATAACATCCTCATTATATGCACAAAGACCTTTTGCGTCAAGGAATTTCTTTGTGTTTTTTTTTCAGTTTTTTTGTGATACTATATAAAAGGAATATTTTGTTCATCAGACACAAAATATAGTTTTAAGAAAAGAGTTTATCTAAATGTTTGAAATGATTAACAGCAAGTGGAATGAGATTCTGGAATACATCCGTGACGACCAGGAGATGGGCAGCATCTCTTTTAATACATGGCTGAAGCCTCTGTATCTCGCCCGCTTTGAAAATAATACTGCATATGTCGACGGTCAGATTCCGCAGACTGCATCTGATTATATTAAGAGAAAATACCTTCTGCCTCTGAAAGTGGCCATTGCCGAGATCACAGGCGTTGACTGCGATGTCGTCTTTACATTCTCGGAAAATGAAGACGAGCAGTTTCTCAAAATGCGGACCCTGGATGCCGGACTGAATCCGCGCTATACCTTCGACACCTTTGTCGTCGGCAGCAACAATAAGTTCGCGCACGCAGCCGCTCTGGCTGTCGCAGAGTCTCCGGGTAAATATTACAACCCGCTGTTTGTATACGGCGGCGTCGGTCTGGGCAAAACCCATCTGATGCACTCCATTGCGCATTTTGTTATCAGAAATAATCCGGATATGCGCGTCCTGTATGTGACCAGCGAAGATTTTACCAACGAGGTCATTGCCGCAATCCGTAACGGAAGTCCGGCAGTTCTCACAAAATTCCGTGAAAAATACAGAAACATCGATGTTCTTCTGATCGATGATATTCAGTTTATTATCGGCAAGGAATCCACACAGGAGGAGTTTTTCCACACCTTCAACGCGCTGCATGCCGCAAATAAGCAGATCATCCTTTCCTCCGACCGTCCGCCGAAGGAATTCGACGTACTTGAAGAGCGGATTAAATCACGGTTTGAGTGGGGTCTCATGGCAGATATCCAGAGTCCGGACTTTGAGACGCGAATGGCAATTCTGCAGAAGAAAGTCGAACTGGACGGCAATACCGTCGACGACAAGGTACTGGAATACATAGCAACCAACATCAAGTCCAATATCCGTGAACTGGAAGGATCTCTGAACAAGGTCATGGCCAAGGCACGTTTCTACAAACGGGAAGCAGATGTACAGCTGGCGGAAGAGGCGCTGATTGACATCATCTCCCCAAGTGAGAAGCGGACCATTACGCCGCAGTACATTCTGGATATCGTCGCAGATCATTTCGGTCTGTCCATCGAAGACCTGCAGGGCAGCAAACGTTCCAAGAACATTGCATATCCGCGTCAGATTTCCATGTATCTGATCCGGCAGTATACAGATTCCAACTTTACGGACATCGGCAAACTGCTCGGCGGCCGCGATCATACGACCATTATCCACGGTCACGATAAAATTGTGGAAGACCTCAAGACAGATGAGGAACTGAAATCAGTGATTCATATATTAAAGAAAAAAATCAATCCGGCCTGACATAATCCGTCTGATTCCGAAAAAATCAGTTCTGCCGGCGGCATACATGATTTTTCCACAAAACCATGTGGATACCGTGTGAAAAGAATGTGGATGATTGTGGACAAATGATTTTTCCACGATTCATTCACAGATTATCCTGTTTTCATTCACAGAAGAATCGGGATAACTTTTTCAGTAAATAAACGGCTGAACTGCTGTTTTCCACATATCAACAAACCATAAGAATGAGAATAAGAATCTCTTACATACTTACATGTTATCCACGTTTGATTTCTGAAAGGAGCCCGTGCACATGAAACTGACGTTTGAGCACCAGGAACTTTTGAAAAGTGTCAATATCGCGATGAAAGCGGTTTCTTCTAAAACAACCATGCCAATTTTGGAATGTATTTTGATTGATGCCTCGGCAGATCAGATCCGCTTCATTTCCAATGACATGGAACTCGGTATTGAGACCATTGCAGAAGGCACCATCATAGAGCGCGGCATGGTTGCGCTGCACGCAAAAACCTTCTCGGAAATCATCCGGAGACTTCCTGCCAGCACAGTCACGATTGAAACAAATGAAAACTATCTGACAAGAATCACCTGTGAGAAGGCAAAGTTTGATATTCCCGGACAGGCCGGCGATACCTTTGCATATCTTCCGATTGTCGAGCGGAATGCTTCCGTATCGATTACGCAGTTTACACTCCGCCAGATGATTAACCAGACGATCTTCTCAACAGCTGCAAATGAAACCAATAAAATCATGACCGGCGAATTGTTTGAGATGAACAGCGGCAATCTCAGAATTGTCGCGCTGGACGGACACAGGATTGCAATCCGTATGCAGGAACTCGGCGCAGACGTCGAAAACAGAAGAGTGATTATTCCGGGGAAAACCCTGCAGGAACTGTCACGCATCATTGACGGCGGTCTGGAAGATCCGGTCACCATTTATTTCTCAGACAATCATGTAATCTTTGAATTTGACCAGACAATGGTATTGTCCAGACTGATCGACGGCGAGTACTTCAGCGTCGACCAGATGCTTTCCAATGATTACGAGACGAAGGTAAGCATCCAGAAACAGGAGCTGATCAACTGCATCAACCGTGCATCACTGCTTGTGCGTGAAAGTGACAAAATGCCGGTCATTCTGAATATTAGTGAGAATACCATGCAGCTCTCCATCAATACCGCCATCGGTTCTATGGATGAGGCGATGGATATTGAGATGGAAGGAAAAGACATCCGGATCGGATTCAATCCGAAATTCCTGCTGGATGCACTGCGCGTCATCGATGATGAAGTTGTAACCATGTACTTTATCGGACCGGTTGCGCCGTGCTATATCCGGGATGAAGAAGGAAAGTATAATTATATTGTGCTGCCTGTAAACATCGCGAGGTAACGAGATGGAGCGAAGCGGAATCGAGTGCGCATTCCGAGTATGCTATAAGGAAAAATATATGAAAGAAATTAAAATACGCGATGAATTCATCAAACTCGGCCAGGCGATGAAGCTGGCGGGTCTTGTAGATGAAGGATTTGAAGCAAAGGAAGTCATTCAGGGCGGCGAAGTCACGGTAAATGGTGAAGTCGATACCCGCAGAGGCCGCAAACTGTACGTGGGCGATACGTTTTGTTATCAAAACGAGACATACAAAATTATCAATTGATTTTGGATAATATTCTATCTTTACGGGAGACATGAGATCGATAGTTGTCTCCTGCGAATTCTTTCTGAGCAAGGAGACAACTATCGATCTCATGTCTCTATTTAAGAAATAATGTACATAGAAACTCTGGATTTAAAAAATTTCAGAAATTATGAGACCCTCTCTCTTGCATTTGATCCCGGTACGAATGTGTTTTACGGGGATAATGCGCAGGGTAAGACGAATATTCTGGAATCTGTCAATGTTTGCGGGACATCGAAATCCTACCGCAGCAGCAAAGACAGTGAGATGATTCGTTTCGGAGAAGATGAGGCGCATATTCGGATGCATCTGCAGAAAGGCGGCGTACAGCGCCGGATTGATATGCATCTGCGCAAGAATAAATCAAAAGGTGTCGCAATTGACGGTATTCCGATCCGGAAGGCAGCAGAACTCTTAAGTCTGGTGCATCTGGTATTTTTTTCACCGGAAGATCTGAATATCATTAAGCGGGGGCCGGGCGGCAGACGCAGATTTCTGGATGCGCTGCTCTCACAGATGGATCCTTTTTATCTGCATCAGCTGAGTGCTTATCAGAAGATCCTGCTGCAGCGAAATAAACTTTTGAAGGATCTGCCGGGTAACAGGTCTCTGGAGACTACGCTTGACGTCTGGGACGAGCAGCTGATTTCTTACGGATGTTATCTGATCAACAGCCGGTCAAGAATGATACAGGAACTGGAAATGATCGTGCGGGAGCGGCACAGTGCGCTGACAGACGGCAGGGAGCAGATTTCGCTGCAGTATGAGCCGAATGCGGAGGAAGCAGCATTCCGGACAAAACTGCGGGATGCCCGTGAGAAAGATAAAAAGTTCCGGCAGACAACGACAGGCCCGCACAGAGATGATTTCAAAGTAATCGTCAGCGGAATAGACCTGCGTCACTATGGGTCCCAGGGACAGCAGAGGAGCGCGGCACTTTCTCTGAAGTTGGCGGAAATATCTTTAATCGAACAGAAAATTCATGAAAAACCGATTCTGCTTCTGGATGATGTACTTTCAGAACTGGACAGCAGACGGCAGAGTGATCTGCTCAAAACAATCGGTTCCGTACAGACATTCCTCACATGCACAGGTATGGATGACCTGCGGGAGCGGAACTTCCCGATCGACCGGGTATTTCACGTAGAGGCAGGCCATGTTGATGAGTCGGGAGATATATAATTGTTTCCTGCAAATTGAATGCAGGTCGGGAGACGATGATTCTTCTCCTGCGAATTTCACCTGAGTCAGGAGAAGAATCATTGTCTCCCGGCCGGTTATAAGAAAGCGAGAACAAACAAATGGCATTGGACAAAAACATCCAGGTAGAAGAACAGCAGAATTACGGCGGAGACCAGATCCAGATTCTGGAAGGTCTTGAGGCTGTCAGAAAACGTCCGGGTATGTATATCGGAAGCACTTCATCCAGAGGGTTACACCATCTGGTTTATGAAATTGTGGATAACTCGGTCGACGAGGCACTGGCCGGTTTCTGTAATCATATTACAGTGGAAATTCTTCCGGATAATGTGATCCGTGTCAGTGACAACGGCCGCGGTATTCCGGTTGATATCAATCACAAATCAGGACTTCCGGCTGTTGAAGTTGTTTTTACAATCCTTCATGCAGGCGGAAAATTCGGCGGCGGCGGATACAAGGTATCCGGCGGTCTTCATGGTGTCGGCGCATCGGTTGTCAATGCGCTGTCCAACTGGCTGGAAGTAAATGTGCGCCGCGACGGAAAGATCTATACCCAGCGTTATGAGCGCGGCAAACCGGTCAGCAAACTGGAAGTGACCGGAACCTGCGAGCTGGAGAACACCGGTACGGTCGTAACATTCCTGCCGGATGATACGATTTTTGAAGAAACCGTATTTGATTTTAATATTCTGAAGACACGGCTGCGCGAGACCGCATTTCTGACTGCGGGACTTCGCATTACCCTGCGGGATCTCCGGGCGGAAGAGCCTGTTGAGCGGTCCTTCCACTATGAAGGCGGAATCCGTGAATTTGTCGCGTATCTGAATAACAGCAAGACGCCGCTGTACAATGATATTATTTATTGTGAGGGCGAGCAGAACGGTGTACTGGTAGAGGTTGCGATTCAGCATAATGATTCCTTCCAGGAAAATGCATATGGATTTGTCAATAATATTCTGACGCCGGAAGGCGGCACACATATTATGGGATTCCGGAATGCCCTGACAAAGACGCTGAATGACTACGGAAGAAAGAATAAGCTGTTAAAAGACAGTGAACCGAATCTTTCCGGCGAGGATATCCGCGAGGGTATGACGGCGATTATCAGCATCAAGATTCAGGATCCGCAGTTTGAAGGACAGACCAAACAGAAACTCGGCAACAGCGAGGCACGCAGTGCCGTGGATTCGATTCTCAGCAAAAATCTGGAAATATTCCTGGAACAGAATCCACAGGTCGGTAAAATCATTATTGAGAAATCCGTGCTTTCACAGCGCGCGAGAGAGGCGGCCCGCAAGGCCCGCGATCTGACGAGAAGAAAATCTGCGCTGGAAGGATTTTCCCTTCCCGGCAAGCTTGCAGACTGCACGGATAAAGATCCGAAAAACTGTGAGATTTATATCGTTGAGGGTGATTCCGCAGGCGGCTCCGCCAAGACGGCAAGAAACCGCGCGACGCAGGCAATTCTTCCGCTGCGCGGAAAAATCCTGAATGTGGAAAAAGCACGGCTGGACCGCATTTACGGAAATGAAGAAATCAAATCTATGATTACCGCGTTCGGAACCGGTATTCATGAAGATTTTGATATCGAAAAACTTCGCTACGACAAAATCATTATCATGACGGATGCGGACGTGGACGGCGCACACATTGCGACGCTGATGCTGACATTCCTGTACCGGTTTATGCCGGAGCTGATCCGCCAGGGACATGTATATCTGGCAAAGCCGCCGCTCTATAAGCTGGAGCGCAATAAAAAGATCTGGTATGCGTACAGCGATGACGAGCTGAATAAAATACTGGATGAAGTCGGCCGCGACAACAGCAATAAGATCCAGCGTTACAAAGGTCTGGGTGAGATGGATGCAGACCAGCTCTGGGAGACCACAATGGATCCCGAGAACCGCGTCCTGCTGCGCGTTACAATGAATGAGGATGAAGCATCGGAGATCGATGTGACATTTACGACGCTGATGGGCGATAAAGTCGAGCCGCGTCGCGAATTCATTGAAGAGCGGGCAAAGGATGTACAAAACCTGGATATCTAGTGAGCCGTGTCTGAACAGAAGCAGAATGGGCACGGCGAACGGAAATCCTGAATGATTTGGAGATTATACATGGACGAAAGAATATTTGACAGAATTGAAGATGTCGACCTGAAGCGGAAGATGGAGGATTCGTATATTGATTATGCGATGAGTGTCATTGCTTCGCGTGCACTGCCGGATGTCAGGGACGGACTGAAGCCGGTGCAGCGCCGTATTCTGCATTCGATGGTTGAATTGAATAACGGTCCGGATAAGCCGCACAGAAAATGCGCGCGAATTGTCGGTGATACGATGGGTAAGTATCATCCGCACGGTGACAGTTCGATCTATGGCGCGCTGGTTAATATGGCGCAGGACTGGAATATGCGCTATACGCTTGTGGACGGACATGGAAATTTCGGATCTGTGGACGGCGACAGCCCGGCTGCCATGCGATATACGGAGGCGCGTCTGTCAAAGATTTCCATGGAGATGGTATCTGATATCAATAAGGATACCGTTGATTTTGTTCCGAACTTTGATAATACCGAAAATGAGCCGACCATCCTGCCGGCACGGTTTCCGAATCTTCTGGTAAATGGAACGTCCGGTATTGCTGTCGGTATGGCGACTAATATTCCGCCGCACAATCTGCGCGAAACAATTAACGCGGTTGTAAAGATCATTGACAATACAGTTGAGGAAGACAGAGAGACAACGATTGACGAAATCATGGAGATCGTCAAGGGTCCGGATTTTCCGACCGGTGCGCAGATCATGGGTACGCGCGGCATTGAAGAGGCATACCGCACGGGCCGCGGAAAGATCCGCACGCGCGCGGTTACACGGATTGAGACGCTTCCGAACGGAAAGAGTCAGATCCTGGTTTCAGAGCTTCCTTATATGGTCAATAAGGCAAATCTGATTAAAAAGATTGCCGACCTTGTAAAAGATAAGAAAATAGATGGTATCACCGATGTCAACGATCATTCCAGCCGTGAGGGTATGGAGATCTGCATCGAGACGCGCAGGGATGCCAATCCGAATGTCATCCTGAACCGTCTGTATAAGCACACGCAGCTGCAGGATACGTTTGGCGTGATTATGCTGGCACTGGTAGACGGGCAGCCGAAGGTACTGAATATCCTCGAGATGCTGAAGTATTATCTTGCGCATCAGGAAGAGGTCGTCACCAGAAGAACACGCTATGATCTGAACAAAGCGGAAGAGCGCGCGCATATCCTGATCGGACTGCTGAAGGCACTGGATCATATCGATGAGATTATCAAGACCATCCGCGCATCGGCCAATACACAGGAAGCGAAAACAAACCTGATGCAGCAGTTTGCATTTACAGAGCCGCAGGCACAGGCGATTGTTGACATGCGTCTGCGCGCGCTGACAGGTCTGGAACGCGAGCGTCTGCAGAATGAATATAACGATCTCGAAATCAAGATCAAAGAGTATAAGGAAATTCTCGGAAACCGCAGTGTCCTTCTGAAACTGATTAAGAAGGAAATTCTGGAAATCTCCGACAAGTACGGCGATGACAGAAGAACGGTTATCACATTTGATGAGACAGAACTGACGACAGAGGATCTCATTCCGCAGGAGAATGTAGTGATTGCGATCACACATCTGGGCTACATCAAGCGGATGACTTCGGATACCTTTAAGAGTCAGAACCGCGGCGGCAAGGGCATCCGCGGCATGCAGACGTTGGAGGATGATTATATCGAAGATATCTTCATGACCTCCACGCATCATATCATCATGTTCTTTACAAACCAGGGCCGCGTCTATCAGATCAAGGGCTACCGGATTCCGGAAGCAGGCAGAAATGCCCGCGGAACGGCGATTATCAATCTGCTGCAGCTGCAGCCCGATGAAAAGGTGACGGCAGGCATTGCAATTGACGATTTCCATGAAGGAAATTATCTGCTGATGGCCACAAAGAAGGGAATTATCAAAAAGACCCCGATTATGGCCTATGCAAATGTACGCAAAAACGGTCTGGCAGCGATTATACTGCAGGAAGACGACGAACTGATCGATGTGAAATTTACCGACGGAAACCGCGATACCATGCTGATCACAGAAAATGGTCTCCTGATCCGGTTCAATGAAAAAGATGTCCGCAATACCGGCAGAACCTCCATGGGTGTGCGCGGCATCCGGCTGGACGAAGGAGATAAGGTTGTTTCCATGCAGCTGGACGTTCAGGGCGAATACATTCTCTTTGCCTCGGAAAACGGCTATGGAAAACGTACACGCATCAGCGAATTTAATGTGCAGAACCGCGGCGGCAGAGGAAGAATCTGCTATAAGGAGAATGAAAAAACCGGTAAGCTGATCGGTGCACGGTCTGTCGAGGATGACAACGAGGCGATGCTGATCACGACAGAAGGCATTATTATCCGCTTCTACGTATCGGATGTCTCCATTCTCGGTCGCTACGCGGCAGGTGTGAAGCTGATGAATGTTGACGATGACGTGACCGTTGCAGGCCTTTCAAAAGTCCGCAATGACGAAGATGATCTGCCGAAGGATGAAGACGGCAATCCGATCTATCCGGAAGGATGGAATGCGGGAGAAGATGCTGATCAGCCGGAAAATATATCAGATGAATCCTGACGGGCAGTACTCAAAGATGTACGAACCAGACAGGCAGCAGGAATTATAAAATGAACAGAAAAAAATATATCTCTGCCGGGATACAGCTGGCCTTACATCAGGCCGGCGGACCAGCCCGCAGACTGCTGAAAAAACACATCAGAAAAAAAATGAAGCAGTCGGTTTCCGGATTGATCCGGAAACCGGGACTGCAGACATCTGTCAGATTTGCAGACGGGAGGCGTATTCTGGCCGGAATCAATGCGGCTGGTGTTAAATCGCGCAGAAGAATAAAGCCGAAAAAACAGAAGCTGCGCACAAAAGCGCTTGTGCGCATTTTAAAGTATGCAATGCGGGAGACACGGTACAGCTGATGGAAGGCGCATATTGTGCATCGCGCAGCACAAATACAGAATAAATTAAAGTGGGGTATGCCGGATGGCATACCCCACTGTTTATAATCCGGTTCAGACGGCGTCTGTCAGTTTTGCGCCGTAATTGTTTACGATGGCACCCTTATAATAGGAATAGCCGATGGCTGTGCCTGACTGACTGCTGATTGACGCTCCGCTGTACAGGTTAATTCTTGCGGTCTCGAATGCCAGTATGCCGTGAGAAACAACCGCTTCATCATACGGCTTACCGCCATTTATAGAACCGCCTTTTACATTCAATTTTCCATACACCTCAATGACAGAAGATTTTTGACTGAAAAAATTGCCGCTTTTGATATTACAGGTCTGATTTTTTGCAATATGCAATACCTTGCTGTCTGCCTTATAGGTTCCTCCATTTATTGTCAGGGAACTATTATTCTTTCCGTTTGGCCCGATTACAATAAGAGCGGTATCGGTACTTGCAGATGATATTTCTGGCCCATTAAAGGTAAGCTTCGCTCCCCCGCCGTAAAACTAACTGTAATTACGAATTCTATAACTGCCCTTGTTAACAGTAAGAGAAGCTTTTTTTTCGGCAGTAATACCCGCGCCATCCAGCAGGCCGGTGCATTTGTTCAGCTTCAGACTGCTTTTTTTCCCTGAGACCATAAAACCGCTTCCTGAATTCGTTTCCAGAGTACAATTTGTCATGGTGACCTTTGATTTACCTTCTACACGAAAATGGCCTGGAGAAGAGGTTATGATCTTACCGTTTTTTATTTTTACATTAGATTTTTTGGTGATACGCATACGACCCATGATATCGAGCGTTTTATGATTTAGATTTATGGTGATTTTTTTCTTTTTAATCGGGTCTTTGTCAAGAACATCGATTATGTAGGATGCATTTCTCAGGAGTTTTACAGTATCTCCGTTTTTAGCTGCATAGAGCGCTTTTGCGACAGTCTTATACCGACGTGATCCGATTTTTGCAGCGGCAGCAGCGTCAACACGTTTTGCTGAGCCAATGCAGAGAAAGATCACCGCCAGAAAAAACAGAGAGCGGAAGAGTAAATTGCGTTTTGATTTCATCAGGATTCCTCCTTTCAGGGTACTGCTTCGATGCTGAAAACAGAATAAAAAACTGTTCTTTAAAATTATATCACAGGAATCGCAGAGGAAAAAGTGAGCCGGATATAAGATCAGCCAACAAGATATGGAGATAACTTTCAGGTGATTTACCATACCTTGTAATACGCGGGTAATCAGCAAAAAAGCATCAAAAAATCCAAGAAAATTCGTTGACAAAATACCATCGGATTTGTATAATCTTAGTTACGTCACATCTGTGGCGTGCTTGTTTTTTGCGGCTTATGCCGTTGGTAAGAAAGTCATTTCGGACTTCAGAGTAGTACGAATCGCGGATAATGATCTGATGCGAAACGCACTCGTATGGAGAAGTACTCAAGAGGCCGAAGAGGCGCCCCTGCTAAGGGTGTAGGTCGGGAAACCGGCGCGAGGGTTCAAATCCCTCCTTCTCCGTTTCTTATGAACAGATTCCTTTATGAACCGGTTCATAAGACAGCTCAAAATCAACTAAAAAACTTTTTTTAAAAAAATAAAAAAAGGTGTTGACAACGGGCTGAGAAAATAGTATATTGGTTAAGCTGTCGCTGACAGATACGGCACAGCAAACCAACAGCACTTTGACAACTGAACAGTAAGACACATCCTCGAAAGTTCAATTGAATTTTAAATTTCTTGAATGATCGAAAACCTTTTTAACAGTAAATAAGGTAGGATTAGCCAGCATTCTTAAATGAAGGTTGATTCTGAATCGGTCGAACTTTTTGTTATCAATCTTTCTACAGAAAGATAAGATATACATTTTTTATGAGAGTTTGATCCTGGCTCAGGATGAACGCTG
>JAFUCM010000182.1 GCA_017459675.1 Eubacterium sp. | reverse complement strand
TGAGACCAACATGGCTCTGATGGAGGGCAGCAAGAAAGTCTTCGATCCGAACCTGATCCTCAACCCGGGCAAAGTCTGCTACACACTTTAAACCGCGGATGGATATTAAAGGTTACTGAAGGCGGGACGAGAGGATTTCACAATTCCATGAGCTGACTGTCCGAATCCCGCCGGTGCTTGACGAACCGCGCAGCGGGAGTTTAGCACCGCTGCGAGGATGAGCAAGCGAGAGCGTGTCAGCGATGGAATGTGAAAGCTGCACGCCTGGAAAAAGAAAGGAAGACAATATGGCATACTTCATTACAGACGACTGTAAAGATCTGATTAAGGATATCCGTAATTTCTGTGATAACGAGATGAAGGAGCAGGTCTACGAGGCTGAAAAGCTCGGCTATTCAGACGAAGCTGCTGCTGACGAGATCATCATGGAAATTCTCGGCGGCATTCAGGAGATGGGTATCGGTACCCTTCCGATTCCGGAAGAGAGCGGCGGCCCGGGACTCTGCCGGATTGACCGTGCTGCAATCATTGAGGAGATTTCCAAATATGATTCCGGTATCGCAATGACATTTATGGCAAATGAACTGGCACTCGATTCTGTCGAGATCGCCGGCACACCAGAGCAGAAGGAACGTTGCTATGAGATCCTCGCTGAGGGCGGATATGGCTGCTTCTGCCTGACAGAGCCGAATGCAGGCTGCGATGTTTCCAATGCATCCACAACAGCTGTAAAAGACGGTGACGACTATATCCTGAACGGTTCCAAATGCTTCATCACAAACGGAACCATCGGCGATTTCTATGTAGTATATGCAATCACAGACAAGAGCGTTCCGGCCGCAAAGGGCGGTTATACTGCATTCCTGATTGAAAAAGGAACAAAGGGCCTTTCTGTCGGTTCCATCGAGAATAAGATGGGTATCCGCAACAGCCACACCAGCGACGTTGTCCTTGAAGACTGCCGCGTACCTGCAAGCTGCATCCTCGGCGAAGTCGGCAAGGGATTCCAGATCGCAATGGGAACACTGGATATTGCCCGTGTATGGTGCGGTATCGCAGCACTCGGCGTCGCACAGCGCGCAATCGACGAGTCTGTTGAATACGTAAAACAGCGTGTACAGTTTGGCAAGCCGCTGGCTAAGAACGAAGTAATCCAGTTCAAGATCGCTGATATGCAGATGAAGACCGAAGCTGCACGCCAGATGTGCGCATATGCACTGACTCTGATTGACAGAGGTGAGAATTTCTCCCTGGCAGCTGCAGAGGCAAAATGCCTGGCAGGCGACGCTGCTATGGCAGTTGCTACAGAAGCAGTCCAGATCCACGGCGGATATGGCTACAGCAGAGAATATCCGGTAGAGAAGCTTATGCGTGACGCGAAGATCTTCCAGATCTTTGAGGGAACCAACGAGATCCAGAGACTGGTCGTCGGGCGTGCAACTATTGGCAAGATTTGATTGTTAATAATGGTGCGGCGAATGTCTTCTCAGGCGGGGCATTCGCAGGCGCTGGTCCTTGGTGAGCACGAACCGTGCGGACTTAGTACCACTGCGCCGAGACTAAGCGCGAGCGGCCCCGGAGGAGAACCATTCGCCGCACCCATTGTTTCAAAGAAAGGAAAGCAGTATGGAAATTTTAGTATGTATTAAACAGGTTCCGGATGATTCTGTAGAGATCCGTCTGGGCGCAGACGGACAGCCGGATCTGTCTTCTGCTGATCCGCAGGGCAATGCATTTGACACATATGCACAGGAACTGGCGGTCCGCTTTGTAGAAGAAAACGGCGGTGCTGTTACTGTCGCTTCTGTAGGACCGGAAGATAACAAGACATGCCTGAAGAACGCGCTGGCAGTCGGCGCCACAAAGGCACATCATATTTCTGATGAAGGTATTGACGGGGCAGATGCAGCTGTTACTGCAAATCTGCTGGCAGCAGGCATCAAGAAGATCGAAGAGACAGACGGTGTTAAATTTGATCTGATCCTCTGCGGAAGAGAGTCCACAGATGCAATCGGCGGCGAAGTCGGCGAGCTTCTGGCTGAGGCACTCGGCCTTCCGTTTGTATCTGATATCGTTGAAGCGGTTCCGGATGCAGCAGGCCTGAAGGTTAAGAAAGAACTGGAGTCCGGTTATCTGATGGTAGAATCACCGGCACCGGCTGTTATGACGGTCTCCAAGCCGGATTATGATCCGCGTTATCCGACGATCAAGAGCAAACTGGCAGCCAGAAAGGTGAAAATCCCGACCATCGCGAAAGCTGATACGGGTATCACGGCAGATGCTGAGACACCGAAGGTTGTATTTGCAGGCTTTGAGGAGCCGCCGAAGCGCGAAGCTGGCGTTAAGATCCAGGAGGATGAGCCGGCAGATGCAGTCGCAAAGGCATTTGAAATCATGACGGCAGACAAGGTGCTCTAAAGGAGGAGATCGAAGATGAAAGCATTAATTTTTATTGAAACAAAAGACGGATCCCCTGTCGGCACCAGTCTGGAACTTTTTACCGCAGCAAAAGAAATCGGCGCTGAAGCAGTTGCTGTTTCTGTTAATGCAAAAGAAGGTGTCCTGGAGGAGGATCTTGTCGCAGTAGCACTTGCTGATAAGGCAAAAGAAATCAGCGCAGATCTGATCCTGCTTTCAGCAACGACACTCGGCAAACTTTCAGCAGGACGTATTGCAGGACGTCTCGGCGGCGGATCTGTCAATGATGCAATTGCAATCGCGGCAGAGGATGGAAAGATCGTCGCAACCAGACCGGTATACGGAGGAACAATCCGTGAGAAGATCGTTGTGCAGGCTTCCCCGGCAGTCATCAGTATCCGCGGCGGCAGCTATGAGGCACCGGAAGAGGCACCGGCAGCAGAAGCAATCGACGGCGCAGACGACGCAATCCGTACAAAGGTTGTGGAACTGATTGAAGAGGCCGGCGAGGCAGTCAACCTGGAAGATGCTGCCATCATCGTTACCGGCGGACGCGGCATGGGCGACGAGGAGAATTTCGGACTCTGCGCACAGCTCGCTGACGCACTGGGCGGCGTTGTCGGCGCAACACGTCCGGCAATTGAAAATGGCTGGATCGGCAGAAGCCATCAGGTCGGACAGTCCGGTAAGATCGTTAATCCGGATCTCTACATCGCATGTGGTGTTTCCGGCGCAACACAGCACGTTTCCGGTATGATGGGCAGTAAATACATCATCGCGATTAATAAAGATGAAGATGCACCGATCTTCTCAATTGCTGATATCGGTATCGTCGGTGATGTAAAGCTGATTCTGCCGCTGATGATCGAAGAGGTTCAGAAGCGCAAAGCCTGATTTCTATGAAAACATAACCCGCCGCTGTTTTGCGGCGGGTATCACCTTATAAGGAAATGACCTGCATGAAAACAATCAATTTTTTCTATAGAGATACGACAATGGATCTGGCTGTTCCGGATGATACACCAGTACTGACTTCCGGCGTTGACCGCCTGGCAAGTGACAGAGACGGGCTGGACATCGTTCGTGAAGCGATGGAGCATCCGATTGACTCTCCGCGTCTTTGCGAGCTGGCAAAGGGAAAACCGGACTGTGTGATTATTATCAGTGACCATACCAGACCGGTTCCGAGCCCGGACATTCTTCCGAATATGATTCGTGAGCTGCGTGAAGGAAATCCTGACATCAAGATTACGCTGCTGGTAGCAACCGGATTCCACCGCCCGACATCGACAGAAGAGCTGAAAAACAAGCTTGGCGATGCACTGTACGAGGAATTTAAGGATTCGATCGTTGTCCATGATGCGCACGATCCGTCCCGCAATGTGAAGGTCGGCGTACTGCCGTCCGGACCGGACTGTATCATTGACAAACTGGCAGAGGAGACATCTCTGCTGGTAGCAGAAGGCTTTATCGAGCCGCATTTCTTCGCAGGATTTTCCGGCGGACGCAAGAGCGTTCTCCCGGGTATCGCGGACGCTGTAACGGTTATGGGCAATCATTGCTCCAAGTTTATCGACAGTCCGTATGCGCGGACCGGTATTCTCGACAAGAACCCGATTCACGAGGATATGGTGGCAGCAGCCCGGATGGCAAAGCTCGCTTACATTGTCAATGTTGTCATCGACGAAAATAAAAAGACGGTTGCGGCATTTGCCGGCAACTTCGAGACAGCGCACAGAAAAGGATGTGATTTTATCGCAGAATATGTCTGTGTAAAACCGGAACCGGCAGACATTGTCATTACAACGAACGGCGGCTGGCCGCTTGATCAGAACGCGTACCAGTCCCCGAAGGGAATGACAGCCGGAGAGGCAACTGTCAAAGACGGCGGCGTGATCATCATGCTTGCTTCCTGTACAGACGGAACCGGCGGTGATTTCTTCTATCATATCATCGCAGATGAGCCGGATATCGAGACAGCTTACCAGAAGTTCCTGGCAACTGCACAGGAAGAGACCCGGCCGGACCAGTGGTGCTCACAGATTCTTGCCCGGATTGTGCGGAAATACACCGTTATCTTCGTAGCAGAGCCGGAGCAGAAAGAAATGGTCGAAGGTCTTAAGATGACCTATGCACCGGATCTTGATACGGCCTACAAGATGGCCCGTGAGATCAAAGGAGAGGATGCAAGCCTTACCTGCATCCCCAACGGTATTTCAGTTGTGGTACGAGATTAAATACAGACCCGGGGTCCTTATGGACCCCGGGATTTATTTAGATCTTCATGGCGATATCCCACGCACCCCAGATCGCGGATCTTACATTGCCGACTTTCTTGCAGTCGCCGAGCAGATGTACATGTTTGCTTTCTTCCATGAGCGGTACGGGGTGGTAGCCGACGGACATGATTACACTGTCCGCAGGCAGGTTCACAATGCTCTTGTCCTGGCATTCTACCTGTACTTCCGTTTCAGTAATATTCTTGACGCCGGCGTTCAGATAGACCGGAACTTTATTTGTTTTGAAGCAGTCACGCAGGTAGCTGGAGTTTGCCAGACACATGTTTTTGACTGCAATCAGGTCGTCCTTCATCTCTACAATTGCCGGATGTTTTCCTTTGCGGAAAAGATCCAGAGCAATCTCACAGCCGGTCAGGCCGCCGCCGATGATGACAACATGATCGCCGGTTTCTTTTTTGCCGAGCAGATAATCAGTCGCATCCATTGCATAATCCGCAGCGCCCGGGATCGGAATCTTGTTGGCATCTGCGCCGGTGGCGATGATGATTTCGTCGGCATCCAGATCGGTATCTGCCGTGACTTCTGTATTCAGACGGATGTCGATGTGGAGTTTTTTCAACTGGCGGATCATCCATTGAATCAGTTCTTTGTCTTTTTCCTTAAAGTCCGGTGCGGCAGCTGCGATAAAGATGCCGCCCAGTTCGCCGCTCTTCTCATAGAGTGTCACCTTGTGTCCGCGCAGTGTCAGGATACGCGCTGCCTCCATACCGCCTATGCCGCCGCCGATGACCGCGACCTTCTTCGGATGTTTTGCGGGGCGTACATAGTATTTTGTGGACTGCATCGAGATCGGGTTGACTGCACAGCGGCACATGCCTGCTGTCTCGGAGAGATCCTGGTCGTTTGCGCTGCCGTTGTGTTTGGTAAGATTGAAACAGGCAGTATGGCAGCAGATACACGGGCGGATGTCTTCCTCGCGGTCCTTCATCAGTTTGGTGAGCCAGCGGGGGTCTGCCAGGAACTGGCGGCCGACTGCCATTGCATCGATTCCACCGTCTGCGATTGCCTTTGCGCCGTCTGCCGGCTGCATCCGGCCGGCACAGACAACCGGGATGTCGACAAACTTCTTGATGTGTTCGACATCTTCCAGATTGCAGTTGAGCGGCATGTATTGCGGCGGATGTGCCCAGTACCATGCGTCATAGGTGCCGTTGTCGCAGTTCAGCATGTCATAACCGGCATCCTGCAGGTATTTTGCCGCGCGCTCAGATTCTTCCATGTCGCGGCCGATCTCCTCAAAGTCCTCGCCGGGCATCGCGCCGTACTGGAACGCCTTGGTCATGGAGCGGACAGAGTAGCGAAGGGAAACCGGGAAGTCTTCTCCGCATTTTTCCTTGATCTCCTGAACAATTTCGACTGCAAAACGGTAGCGGTTTTCGAAAGAACCGCCGTACTCGTCCGTTCGCTGGTTGGAATATTTCAGTGTAAACTGGTCGAGCAGGTATCCTTCGTGTACCGCGTGAACTTCGACGCCGTCAACACCGGCCTCCTTACAGAGACGTGCCGTCTCGCCGAACGCATAGATGATGTCCTGGATTTCCTGATAGGTGATCGCGCGGGTCGTGACATCGTCCGCCCAGCGGTTCGGCAGAACACTCGGTGCCGCGGTCAGATATTCCGCATCGATAATCGGGCTAGCAATTTTATTGAGCATCTTATTCTTTGCGAGCAAGGCGAGCGGTTTGGTCAGAGCCATGGATCTTCCGAAGCCGGCGGTCATCTGCACAAAGAATTTCGCGCCGGTCTTGTGAAATTCATCCATGAATTCCTTCAGCTCTTTGAATTTCCGCTTATTCTGATAGAGCCATTTGCCGCCGAGCATGTCCTTGACCGGTGCAATGCCGGGGATAACAAGTCCACAGTTATTTTTTGCGACATTCAGGAGCAGGCGCGCCGCCTCCTTGTCAAAATGACTGCCCGTCGGCTCCATCCATCCGAAAATACAGGTGCCGCCCATCGGCGCCAGTACGATCCGGTTTTTGATTTCCAGATCCCGGATCTTCCAGGGAGTAAACAAAGGTTCATACTGCTGTTTCATGAAAATCCTCCTTATTGGCTTTCATAAAAAAATATTCGTTGGTATAATCATTTATATAACATCATCATATGGAGGCGCCTTATGGACCACACACATGACATTGTCCGGGAACACTCACATCATCATGAACAGGAACATACACATGATCACACCCATTCACATGCGCATGACCACGCGCACGGTCATGATCACACCGATCTATCCGGCAGTGCAGAAGGAAAAGACAAAACGCTGATCCTTCTGAAATATACCGTTGATCACAATACGCATCATGTAGATGAACTGGAAAGTCTGATCACATTGATGCGCGCTGCCGGCCGCGATGAGGCTGCTGCGCTCACAGAGCAGGCACAGGATGCCTTCCGCCGCGGAAGCGAACTTCTCCGCGAGGCTCTTGCGGCCTATTCACACTAAATGTTGATTAGGATTGGGCGATCAACAGTTCCATAAGCAGACCGTTCGGAGCCCACCGGTACTTGCTGAACAGGATTTTATCCTGTGAAGCTTATGTACCGCTGTGAGGCGGAGCGAGCGGAAGCGTGTCTGCGTTGGAATGTTGATTAACACAATCCGCAGAAACAAACATATCTCTACGAAAGGAGCCAAGCCCACAATGTGCTTATCCAACATCTACCGTGAACAGGATCACACCCTCCTGATGGAAAATACCAGCCGCATAGACATTGACGGCGATACAATCCGCCTGCGGGATCTCTTTGGCGATGTCCGTGAGATACGCGGCGCAATCGTCTCTGCTGATCTGGAGCAGAACGAAGTTGTGATCCGGTGCAGCGAAAACTGAATTTCCATTGCAATGAGGGATGAATTTCCGCTGCACTGCAGACTGCTTACGAACCGGCTTTTTTGCCCAGATGCATCTCGCGCATGCCCTCGACCTCATCACAGACGGCTTTCATCTTACAATGTCCGCAGTCCGTGGGCAGCCCGTCGAGAATGTGGGTCAGTGTCTTTGTGATGCCATCCACTTTTTCAGCATAGGGCAGCAGTGCGGCAACAGTGGCCGGATCTGTGACAAATATCACCCGCACATGGCGCACCTGCGGGAGCGTGTGATATTTCCGGATGTACGTTCCGCCTACATAGGCAAAGCGGATTCCCGCACTGACAACTTTTTTGCTGACGCGCACCTGCTCCTCGTTGCTGGTGGATGATACCCGAACCATATAGCCTGCCGGAAACACGTGATATCGGATAAATTCGATGTCGCGGATGGTCCGGTAGGCTTTTTCTGTGTCCGTCTGCTCCATCAGATCCTCGGTTTCGAGCAGGATAATCCGGGCAAACGGAACATCTTCCCGGATATCCGGAAGATCCGGACCGCACACGATGATTTCATCTTCCGGAACGAGTCCGGGGGTGGTTGTTACACAGGTATAGTTGACCGAGTCATGCCCGGATCCGCCAAGCTCGAAGGCGGCGTCGCGGAGCATGATCAGCTCGCTCTCTCCGCGGTCCTTCCAGATGCGGGTCCGGTCCGGAGGCGTGCGCTGACAGACGCCCGCCTGCAGGATCCGGTCTGTTTCATTGATGATCGTATCGTATAACTTCATAAGGAACACCTTTCAGGGAAAGATGGCGGTTTACAGGCCGGGAATCTTATTTTCCTAGAAATTCAGATCCTGTTTCTTGCGGTCGAAGATCTGATTGACCAGCTTATAGGCCCAGGCCATCAGCTTCTGATCCAGATTCCAGAAATAGACGACAAACAACAATCCGAGTGCCATCAGCAGGATTTTTGTCAGTTTTCCGCAGAGTTTCAATAATAATCTCATTTCTTCGCCAGTCCTTTCTGCCGTGCAAATTCAGCCGCGCCGAGCGCACCCATCAGCTGCGGATCAATGGAGAGATCGACAACTTTCAGCTTCAGAACATGTTCAATAGCGGACTTCAGACCGTCATTTTTCGCACAGCCGCCGGTGAGCGTGATCGAATCCGTCGCACCAGCTTTTTTGGCCATGACAAAGCAGCGCTTTGCGACTGCCATCTGGATGCCGGCCGCAATCTCATCCATCGGCTTGCCCTCGCCGACCAGTGTAATCACCTCGGATTCCGCAAAGACAGTACACTGTGCAGTGATCGGGATTACATTTTTTGCAGTGAGAGAGAGCTTCGAGAACTCCGGAAGCGTCATCTCAAACGAACGCGCCATCGCCTCATAGAAACGTCCCGTACCTGCAGCACATTTATCGTTCATTGCGAAATTCTTAACGGTGCCGTCTGTATCAATCGCGATACCTTTGACATCCTGTCCCCCGATATCAATAATCGCCTTCACCGAAGGATTGGTGATGTGCACACCCATGGCGTGACAGGAAATCTCGGAAATATTTTCATCCGCAAACGGAACCTTGTTGCGGCCATATCCGGTGCCGATCAGATAAGACAGATCTGCCTGGCTGTTCAGATCCGGCACCTGGGAGATTACCTCCTGCATCGCCATCTCGGCAGATTCCTTCGCGATAATCTTGCTCTTCAGTGTTGTATTGGCAACCATCTTGCCATTCTCATCAAGAATGACTGCTTTCGTGTAAGTGGAACCCACATCACAGCCGCCGAAGTATTTCATATTCTTCCTCCTCTACATCACTCATCTTTACGGGCAATTGTAAATCATCCGGGCATTTCCAGATACTTGAGATTCAACAGTTCCATAAGCAGACCGTTCGTAGACCGCCGGTACTTGCTGAACAGGTTACACCTGTGAAGCTTATGTACCGCTGCGAGTCGGAGCGAGCGAAAGCGTGTCTGCGTTGGAATGTTGAATCGTGTCATTACATGCAATTGCCCGTTACCAACTCGCATCATCCTCAAAATCAACCAGTGACGGATCCAGCGGTTCTTCGCGCATAACTGTGCGCATATATTCATTGACCTTTGAACGCATGTCTTTGCGGGAGACGGTGCGCGGGTCCATCAGATCATGCTCGATCCAGATCAGCCGCACGCCGCGTTCTCTTGCCTGATCTTCAAACAGGCCGTTGAGCGTAGCCATGTTCTTGCAGGAGACATGCTGATACATGATAACGATATCCGGTTTCCACGCCTCGACCTGCCGCCAGAGTTCTGTCAGAACGTGGTCGTATCCGCCGTTGGTGTGACGCCGCATAACCATGCGCTCGTACAGTCTTGCCATATCGCGCAGTGCTTCTTCGTGGTCCTCGGTTTCCAGCGGCTTTGTGAAATTCAGGGATTCCATTTCCACCAGAACATCGATGCCCCAGCAGTTTGCCAGCCAGTTCGAGAAATTCGCGTAGTAATGGGCCGGGACAGACCAGACGATCGCGCGGTGACGCATCTTGCCGCGCCACGGCTCTTCGCGGTTTTCATAGGCCTGCTTCATCAGAGTGTCGACCTTTTCAAAGGTCTTCAGGATGCGCGGGTCAATGCCGCCGTCCATCTCATAGTTCCATTTACGGAAGAGTTCATAGCAGGGGCCGATGAGCTGCGGATACGGCGTCTGGTTGACTTCCCATTTCTGCAGTTCATAGGCAGTTTCCTGATTGAACCGCTTCATTGCTGCGAAGTAGGCGTCCCAGCTCCATTTTGCGCCGGTCTGTTCTTCGATGAATTTGATGCAGCCTTTGATGTCTGCAACAGCCGCATCCATGATGGATTCATCTTCATAGCGCACCGGAAATGCCAGATGGTAGGTCGGCAGATCCTTGAAGCGGCGTGAAGTGTAGGACGAAGCCATGACGGAACCGTCGCAGGGCATGGAACTGGAGATAAAGCATGCGCCCAGATGAGGCAGTGCGTCGATGACGCAGGCACCGCACTCGGAAGTCGGCACCGGACAGGTGTCGGACGGAAGTCCGTAGGACTCGACGGCATCGATGTACGGCTCACAGGCGAGCTGGTCAATCTCCGAAAGCAGGAAGACCGGCATCAGCTGATACGGAATTCCGATCAAATCCGGGAAACCGGCCATGATCTGTGCCATGGTCATCTCATCGAGCAGGACAACTTTTTTAGAGAGGTCTGTGCTGTTGCCGACCTTCTCGTCGCCCTTCATCAGCAGGACAAGATTCTCTGCGACATAGCGGAAGATCGCATAGATCAGTTCATGATGCATCTTCAGCGCCTTGCCGCGCAGTCCCAGCGTATTTTTGTCCATGAAGCTGTGGCAGCAGAAGTAAGAGATCATCCAGCGGTAGTGGACGGCGCCGCCCAGAGCCGGGATGAGGTCTTTGCTGAATGTGCCGAGCAGCATGCCCCACATGCGGAGCCATTCATAATAATCAGCAGCGGTATCCTTCAGACCGCGCCACTCGCGGCGGACGGTTGCCATCTTGCCGGAGCGATAGAGCTTGCCCAGCTGTTTCTCACCATTTACCAGAAGATCCTTCCGCTCAGCAGGCGACATGTTCTTCAGAAGCGATGCCTCGTAAGAGGCACGCTTTGCGAATGCCTTCACATCGCCTGCGACCGCTTTGCCGGTGTCTTTCCAGTCGGTCTCCTTCAGAATATCTTTGACAATGCCGCCGATTTCTTTGAGGTTTTCCGCCTGTTTCTTCCAGTCGATGTGATCTTTGTATTTAAAAAACTTCGGGTCCGGGTATTTTACGCCCATCAGATCACCTCCTTTGCACGCTGGATCCGTTTGATTTCCAGTGCTTCCACAAATGCCTGGAACCGGGTGCGGAGCTGTCCGGAACCGCGGACATTGTAGGAGCGGTCAATGGACAGGACGGGCCAGCCGTATTCTTCCTGCAGAATGTGACTTGCCAGCGGGCGTTCGAATGCCCAGAAATCACAGTATTTCATCTGTTCAAATACGATGCCTTCTGCGTTGTACTCCCGCGCGAGACGGTCGATGGTATCCCTGCGCTGCTGAATCTTGTCATTTGCCATGTAGCGTGCACATTCAGAGGTCTTCATGTAGTGCCGGCAGATCTGGCGCAGGATATCTTCGTCATCGTTCAGTTCAATGACCTCGCGGCCGGGCGTTGAGCCGTAGCAGTAGCGGTCCCCGACAATCAGTGCCCCGGATTCTTCCAGCAGGCGGGAGAAGTCCAGATCGTCCACCTCGGATCCTGCGACGACGACGCGTGCCCGGAAGGGCGGCTTTTCGTCCGGCTCGCGGGATTTGATTTCTTCCAGTGTTTCCCGGAGCTTTGGCAGAATCAGCGCAGTCGGGCAGCAGTAGGAAACCAGATTGAGAACGTGGAATTCATAGCCGGTGACCGGCGGATTGTCCAGTTTGCGCAGGTTTCCGATCTCTGTCATAATCCGGCACATTTCATTGTGTTCCTCCACTGCTTTGCGGAGAGCGTCATCCGATGTGTCTGTGCCGAGCTTTTCGTGCATCACGTCCAGCAGGCGGAGCCGCATCTGAATCTGTACCTGATCGATGGTGTATTCTTCGATTTTGTAAGGAACATCCGTATGTGTTACAAAGAAATGCGGCTTGCTGTTGCATTTCAGGATTTCCATGTGCTCATAGCAGCGGTTCATCGCGGAACAGGCGTCGACGCCTGCAATTCCGTCCAGAAATTCATAGCCGCCTTCAATGGCACGCTCCAGAAGTGAGCGGGCATATTCGCAGGTGTAGTTGGACATGTAGTAGGTCGCAATATCGATGGACGTGCTGCGCGGTGCCCGGATGCGTGTGGAAAAGCAGTTGTCCACATTCAGCAGTACTTCGGGCATGTGGTAGCAGGTATAGCCGATTGCGTATTTACCGTCCGCCTGCGCCTGCCGGACCAGGGCGTTGTCTGCGTCCTCCAGCAGGTTCTCGAATTCCAGCAGGTACTTTAGGTCTTTCAAGTGGGGCGCCCTCCTTTCTCTTATCCTGATTGTGCAAAATCAACATTCCATCGCAGGCACGCTTTCGCTAGCTCATCCTCGCAACGGTACATAAGCTTCACAGGACTGTTGTCCTGCTCAGCAAGTACCGGCGGGATTCGGACTACCTGCTCATGGAATTGTTGATTCCGCACAATCTGTTTTAAAATCGCAGAATCTGTAAAGAAATAAATAATGAATTAAATAATATTCAGGTTCTTCAGCGCGCGCCGGGCGCCAGTGAGGACCGGGGTGTCGGGCGGCAGTTCGAAGATGCTTCTGCCGGCGATGTCGTTTTCGGTCATGGCGTCGTCCTGACCGATCACCGCAGCGATCGGAATGCTGCCGCAGACATCTTCGGTGATGCGGTCCGGCAGGGGCGCGCGGTTGATGACAAGGCCGATCTCATCGTAGAGGACGAGTTCGTCTGCCACTTTCCGGATGGTTTCTACGATCTGGAGCCCCTTCCGGCTCTGGTCGGAGACGCAGAGAAGATGTGTGACTTTCTCCATGACGCGCCGGTTAATCTGTTCGATACCGGCCTCGCCGTCGATTACGACGTAGTCAAATTCATCTGCGAGCATGCTGATAACCTGCCGCAGATAGGTGTTGACGGCACAGTAACAGCCGGCCGCTTCCGGCCGGCCGATCGCCAGAAATGCAAACCCGTTCTGCTCCTCCATGGCCTGAAAGAGACGGAATTTTGCTTCTGCCAGAATATCCTGTGTGTCATGAAGTTTTTCTGTGACATCTTCCGCTACGCGGCGGCGGATATCATCGAGTGTCTCGGTAACTTCAACGCCGAGCGCGACGGAAAGCCCGATCGCCGGATCGGCATCGATCGCCAGAACGCGTGCTTCGGGGAATTCTTCGATTAATTGTCTGACAATTGCTGCGGAAAGGGAGGTCTTTCCGACGCCGCCTTTTCCGGTCAGGGCAATTACAGATGCATGTCCGGTCATTTGTTTATTCCTTTTGCTGTGCCAGTTAATAATTGACAGGATTATAATTCTATTCAAACACATTTGTGAATTATTTACAAGAAAGAAGGGTGATATTTTTACAAAATAAAACATATTATGGAATGAAATGATAATTCTAGGCAAAGTGGCGGGAATGTGTTACGATATTAAAGGAAATATTTGCGAAATATCAGACAAAATCAACAGAAAACGTACACGTTTTCAGAAGGAGTGTATGTATGAGGGATCTGGTTCATATTTTTGAATTTGAGGAACTTCTGCAGGAGGCATACAACGATCTTGTCAGAAAGGGGAAGGAAGAAGGCAGGCGTGCGCTTGGATACACGTGTTATTTTATGCCGGAGGTTCTGCTGGATCTGCCGGGATGTTTTTCAGTACATCTGCGCGCGCCCAGAAGCGGGTCGCCGGATCTGGCGACCTATTATATGACCAACCGTACCTGTATGTATGGCCGGTGCCTTCTGGAGCGTGCCCTGGAAGGCGGTTTCAATTTTCTGGATGCACAGATGGCAACCGAAACCTGTACGGTTACCTGCCGGTTCCAGGAGCATCTGCAGCTGATGGATATCATTCAGAATCCGGATTTTTTCTGTGAATTTACAGATGTTCCGTTCAAGAAAAATGAGAACTCCATCGATCATTATGAGAAGCAGCTGCAGGCACATGTTCTGGACAAACTTGCGGAGCACTTCGGAATTGATACTTCTGATGCGGCACTTCTGCAGGCAATCAAAGAACACAATGAGCTCTGTGCGCTGATCCGGGAGATCGGAAGTTACCGAAAACTGGAGCAGCCGACCATTACCGGCACGGAATTCTCGATGATCCAGCTGGTGACGCAGGTCTGTCCGAAGGATATGATTATGGATCAGCTCCGTGACATTGCGGAGGATCTGAAGACGCGCGAGCCGGATGACAAACCGGCATACCGCTGCAAGGCGGTTCTGGTCGGATCGGAGGAGGATGATCCGTATTTTATACAGCTGATTGAAGAGTGCGGCATTCTTGTGGTTGCGGACCGTCACTGCTACGGATCGATTCCGGGCCGCGAGGAGATTGTTGTGAAGGAGGGTGAACGGCCGCGGCGCGCGAACGCGCGCCACTATCTGGAGACGTCCATGTGTCCGCGGTTTATGGAGCAGCACACCATGCGGGAGCGGAAACAGTTCCTGGCGGATGTCGCGAAAGAATACGGCGCGGACGGCATTATTAACTGCCAGATGAAATTCTGTGAGTACTGGAGTTATGAGCGGACGATCAATACCCTGATTCTGCCGCGGGATTACGGCATTCCGGTCTGCTCGATTGAAAAGGAATACGTGAACAATGCCATCGGCCAGCTGCGTACGCGCTTCCAGGCATTTGCAGAGAGCATTGAATATAAGAAGTTACAGACAAAGTGAGATTAACAGAAAGATTCTGTATGTTTATGCTGCAGGGAGGGACACGCACATGAAATTATCCGCAATTAAGGACAGGATGAAAGAACTGTTCGTTGTCGAGAAAGATAAAAACCGGGAGCCGGATCAGAAAAAGCCGGTCGGAAAAGTGCTGCGGGATTTCTGGTTCGGCAAGCCCCATGAGGAGCGCCAGCTGGGAGATCTGTATGTCGGTGACACAGGCCTGTATAAGCACAGAGAGTGGCGCGGCGTTCCGGACACCATGTATTATTTCAATATGATCTGGCTGTACAATTATATTCACATGGTAATGGACATCATGAAATTCGGCGGCGGCCCGGTGAAGGGTCTGGTCAATTTCGCAAAAGGCACGATGCGTTACCGCTGGATGGGCCAGACATATCTGACGGTTATGCACTGGTTTGACCGCGGCCTGGAAGGCATGCGGGGACCGATCCTGCGCGGCTCCGCCTGGCACTACCGGGCGATGTGCTGTGAGACGATCCGTCAGTTTCAGGAAATGTTCGCTTCTGACAAGAATCTGCACGGCGGGGAGACGCCGGAGCAGTGGCATCACAACATCGCACATAATGAGACGGTGAGCGGAAGTATTTTCTACGGATTCCATGATGTGCTGGAAGACATTCCGCTGGAGATGATTCCGTATTTTGTCTCCTGTCATGTCAACAACCACACCGTTCTGAATTATATCGATGCGGCGCAGTCCATCGGTCTGCCGGCGGACCCGTGTCCGATGTGTCAGGCGGAATACGGTCTCTTCGTACTGGATGATTATCCGGATTTTGCACCGGCCATGATTACTTCCAATGAAGCCTGCGACGGATCTGTCGCAACATCCGTTCTGCAGGACTGGTTCCTGAACCGCCCGCTGTTCGCGATGCCGCAGCCCATGCGCTACGATGATCCGCTGGTACAGGAGCATTGTCAGAAGGAAATTGAAGAATGCTGGAAATTTATTGAAGAGCAGTATGGTGTGAAATTCGACTGGAACATGTTTGTGAAGTACGCGGAACAACAGAACCAGCTGACCGCATTTGAACATGAAAAATGGGATGTGGCGGCAAATACACCGTATTATCCGATCAACGGTGTCGCACAGGCCCTGTATCGGATTTACTATTCCCAGGACGGCAACCGGCCGATCTGGCATGAGACAGATGACCGCGTCCGCAGGCTGATGAACAAAACCGTGAAAAACAAGATCAACTGTCTGCCGAAGACACGCCACCGTGCCATCGCATGGAGCTGCGCACCGCTGTTTTACTCCAACTGGTGCACCTGGGCTTACAACTGCTGGGGAATCAACTGCGTCATCAATATGGATTCTCTGATGTTCGACCAGTACATCAGGACAGATACGTATGAACACGCGCTCGAAGATCTGGCGTGGTACAATGAGAAGGCGCCGATGCGTGCCATGGCAGTCGGCGGTCATGAGCATATCCTGTCACTGTGGGATTATATGGAGCGGTTCAACTGCGATATGGTTATCATGTACGACCAGATCCAGTGCAAAGGCATGCAGGGCATCCACGGCGTCTTCGAAGATGAATTCCGCAGACGCAACATACACGCTATCTGGATTCCGCACGCACTGCCGGACAAACGGACCGTATCGCGCAAGGAGATCCGCGGCATCATCAATGAATACATGACAACCGTCATGCGTGAGGAGCCGCTCGACCCGACTCTGGTTGACTTTGAGGATGATGCAAGTTGGTAACTTGCAATACCAGGGTCAAGGGCTCTGGCAGCACCGCAGACCTGGTCTGCAGGTGCGGACAGGGGAATTGACCCGCCCCGGCATGAGGACGAAGAGCTGCGAAGCAGAATGAAAGTCCGAATGGCGGGAGAATTGCGGGAGTGCGGAGCGCGGAGCAATTCGTGGTATTGCAATAGACGGTGCGCGCGCGACTCCGATTTCTGTAGATTGCGAATGAACTGAAATGGAGATATAAAGTATGAAAAAAATACTTCTAAAACTTATCCGCCTCGCGGCCCTTTTATACGGCCTCCTGTTCCTTGTCTTTTACTTTGATCTGGACGGGAAACTCCTTTACTATGTATGGGAGCCGCTTATGACCCGGCGTTATGATAAGATGAAGCGCAAAGATAATACAACAACGCCTTATGAGATGAAAGAAAATGTGGCAGGATAAGAGGTGTTTCGTTGACTGAACAGGAAAAAATGAAAAACGGGATGTGGCACAATGCCAATTTCGATCAGGAACTGCTGAGCCTGCGGGGAAAAGCAGAACAGCTCAGCTATGATTTCAACATGTCTTGCCCGGGCAGCAGAGAACAGCAGAATGTGCTGGCAGATTTACTTGGGACGGAACTGCCGGACGGTCTGACGATTCTGGCGCCGGTGTACTTCGATTACGGAAAAGAAACGAGCTTTGGAAAAGGGACATTTGTGAACCATGGATGCTATTTCATGGACGGCGGTTCCATTTCCATCGGAGAAAATGTATTTATCGGACCTTACTGCGGTTTTTATACAGCAAGCCATCCGGTGACGTATCAGGAGAGAAATACCGGGCTGGAACGGGCCCTGCCGATTACGGTCGGAGACAATTGCTGGATCGGTGCAAATGTTTCGGTGATGCAGGGCGTCACAATCGGAAGCGGATGTGTCATAGCTGCGGGAAGTGTCGTGACATGCGATATCCCGGACAATTGTCTGGCCGCCGGTGTTCCGGCAGTTGTTAAGAGACAAATAGAACAGAATAGAAGAGGAAATCACAATGAAGAATGAGAAGAAAGAGCAGATCTGGGCATTTCACAATGAAATTCCGGCAGAGCAGATGCCAACATGGAAGAGCCGCCGCATCAAGGCGTACGGCGATGGCATGATGCTCGTGGAAAATGAATTTGCCTCTGGAGAAACAGCGGCAGATCACAGTCATCCGCACACACAGATCATGTACATTATAGAGGGAAAGATTGAGACGACAGTCGACGGTGAGACACGTATCCTCGGCGCAGGCGACGCGGTCTATGTCAGACCGGATACCGTTCACGGTCTGCGTGCGCTGGAAGAAACGCGCATGCTGGACATTTTCTCGCCGATGCGGGAGGATTTTCTGGCATAAAACCGGATGCTTTGTGATATCCCGGATATAGCATTTTAACAAAAAATTTCGGAATCATGAAACGCAGCACAGGAAAAGGAGTAGAAATACATGATTTACAGAGATTTTCAGGGAATAAAACTTTCGGCACTGGGACTTGGCACGATGCGGCTTCCGGTCATTGACGGAGACGACGCAAGAATCGACGAACCTGCAGCACTGCGCATGGTTGATATTGCCATGGAGAACGGGATCAATTATTACGATACCGCATGGGGTTATCACGGAGAAAATTCCGAGACCGTCATGGGGAAGGCGCTGGCACGGTATCCGCGGGAGAAATTCTGCGTTGCAACCAAATTTCCGGGATATGACGCGTCGCTCTGGGGAAAAGTTGAGGAGATTTTCAACAAACAGCTGGAAAAATTACAGGTGGATTATTTTGATTTTTATCTCTTCCACAATGTCTGTGAGATGAACATTGATGCCTACCTGGATGATGAAAAGTACGGTATTTACAGCTATCTGATCGAACAGAAGAAGAACGGGCGGATCCGTCATCTTGGATTTTCCTGCCATGGCAGCATGGACGTGCTGAAGCGGTTCCTGGATGCATATGGCAGTGAGATGGAATTCTGTCAGATCCAGCTCAACTATCTGGACTGGACCTGCCAGGATGCAAAAGAAAAAGTAAAACTGATCAGTTCGTATAACATTCCGGTGTGGGTCATGGAGCCGCTGCGCGGCGGGAAACTGGCGAAGCTGGACGCAGCTTATGAGGCAGAACTGAAGGCACTGCGTCCGGATGAGGAGATTCCGGCCTGGGCATTCCGCTTCCTGCAGAGTATTCCGGAGGTCACGATGATTCTGTCCGGCATGTCAAATGAAGAACAGCTTCTGAAGAATCTTAAGACCTTTGAAGATGACAGAAAGCTGAATGAGAAGGAGATGGAGACGCTGCTCGGGATTGCGGATCAGATGCTCTCTGTCGGGATGGTTCCCTGCACGGCATGTCACTACTGCGTGAGCCACTGCCCAAAGGGGATTGATATTCCGAAAATGATTGAGCTGTACAATGAACATATTTATACCGGCGGCGGATTCATCGCGCCGATGGCACTGATGGCAGTTGAAGAAGATAAGAAACCGCAGGCCTGTCTGAAGTGCGGTAACTGTGAGGCGGTCTGTCCGCAGAAGATCCAGATAAGAGAAGTACTTGCGGATCTTGCGGCGAAAGCAACCTGGTGATCAGAAAATCCGGCCGTCCGGCCGGATTTTTTGAATGCTTTTTTATGGAATAATTTGATACCGGCTTCCTGTCAGTTCGTTAAAGGCTGTCATCAGTGCATTCAGGTTTTTCAACGGCACATCGGACATGACTGAGATGCCGGTTGAGAGGAGCAGACCATTACCGGGACCGTACATGTCACAGCAGGTTTTCACTTCGTTGTAAATCTCTTCTTCAGTGCCGGAGACGAGAACCCGCTGCGTTGAGATGCCTCCGTAGAAAGTAATCTGGCCGCGGTACTGCACCAGATCTTCCCGCGGCATAGCTTCGGGCTGGACGTTGTTCAGGACATCGACGCCGATTTCGATCAGATCCGGGATGATCGGACGGATGTCTCCGCAGGAGTGCATGATCACCGGGATGCCCTCATTCTTGTAGGTGCCGGTGATTTTTGCCAGACGCGGCTTCAGAATTTTCCGCCACTGGTCCGGATCGATCAGCATGCCGTTCTGCGTGCCGTAATCATCGCCGACGCGTCCGGCGGAAACGCCCGCCCGGATATAGCGCTTTGCCAGGCGGCACTGGTAGTCAGTAATTCCGTCAAGCAGTTCAAACATGAAATCTTCTTCGTCATACAGATCGCAGAGGAAATTCTCGAATCCCCGCAGTGCACTGGCCCGTTCGATCAGACACAGTACCTGATAGGATGCAACGACATAGTCATCACCGTATTTACGGATTGCCGCTTCAGCCCAGTCCAGCAGACCCGGTGCATTTGGATCCGGGAATGTATAGCCGGTCAGGTTATCTGCATCTTCCAGTGGGTGAACTGCCTCAAAGGTTCCCTCCTGTGTCACGTCATAACCGATTCCCCAGTGATCGAATTTCACCGGATTGCCGGAGATCTCTCTGTGGCGCTGTTTTCCGAAGGGGTCATTCAGAAATCCGTAGACGAGATGGTTATCCATTACGCCGAGCAGTTCTTCTTCTCCGCGGTTCGGTACGCCGTAATGCCTGCTCACCAGATCCAGCATCTTCGGGGAAAAATCGATCTGTGTCGGAATGCGGTCCTGTGGTTCTCTGCGGATTGCAGCCAGCATACGTTCCTTCTTTGTCATCTGTTTCATCCTTTCTCTGCAAACTTCCCAGAGCCTAAAACAGCCTGCGATGGAGTGGAAACTCAGAAGTACTGACTGTTATTCTGTACATGTTTACGCGCAATTTCGGCTGCCAGCCGACTGTTGTGTTCTTTGACGGCATCGATAAGCGGACGGTGGTAGTCAAGTCCGACAAATCCCATACGGTCAATAATCTGCAGGAAGGTGTTCTGCAGCAGCTCATAGAGGATGGTATAGGTCTGTGTGACCAGAGAATTGCCGGTGATCTGACCGATGCGGGTATGAAATTCCAGATCGAGCATCGCAAAGCGACGGCGGTCATTTTGTTCGGCGCTTTCCTGCATGGCGCGATAGTTTTCTTCCAGTGTCCGGATATCCTCTTCTGTGGCATTCTCCGCCGCTTTTCCGGCAGACCAGCTCTCCAGCATTTCCCGGAAATCATTGATTTCCTGCATGGAAGCTGTGTTCAGAAACATTGCCGGCGCGAGATTCTGCATGATCTGTCCCGCGTCGTAGACGCAGACATAGCGGCCGAGGCCGGCTTTTGTTTCGGTGAGGCCCATGGCATTGAGACGTTCCAGTGCCTGACGGACTGTGACACGGCTGACGCCGAACTGTTCGGCGAGACTGTTTTCAGACGGGATGCGCTCGCCCTGTTTCCAGGAACCGTCGATAATCAGACGCTTCATCTGTTCGAAAACAATGTCATTTAGTTTGGTCTTTTTGATTGGCTGTATTTCCATATGCATCTCCTTGTTGTCTTACCTGACAGCCTAACATGCCGGCTTGAAAAAGTCAACGAAAAAGATGTATGTTTTATAGACGTCATACAACATACAGGATAACAGAAATCCACAGAATGATTGACATTATAGGTAATTCTACGTATAATACAAATACGGTTGTAATACAACATACAACTTATACGTTTATGGAAATGTATACGGAAGCAGAAGTACTGTTCAGAAGATGAACAGAGGAAGCAGCAAGATGGATTGTTTTGAGGTAAAATACGATGAAATACCCCGGAGAACTGATTGAAGGATTAAATGAGAAAGCGAAACAGCTGCGCCGTGATGTTGTGATGAGCGTCGGCGTCGGCGTCGCAGGGCATATCGGCGGATCCAATTCTGCAGCAGATCTTGTCGCAGCGTTGTATTTCTACAAAATGAAATATGACCCGGAGAATCCGGCGCTGCCGGACAGAGACCGTTTTCTGCTGTCCAAGGGACATGTTGCAATTCTTCAGTATGCGGCGATGGCTGAGGCGGGATTTTTCCCGCGGGAGGAACTGAAGAAAACCAAGGAACTCGGATCTTTTTTGCAGGGACACCCGGATTACCGGAAGACATCTGGTGTGGAAGCCGGCACCGGTTCGCTGGGACAGGGCCTTTCGATCGGCCTGGGCATGGCACTCGGCCTTCGGATGGACGGCATTGACAGCCATGTATATGTTCTGATGGGTGACGGAGAGATTGCGGAGGGGCAGATCTGGGAGGCAGCCATGGCGGCTTCAGCCTATCAGGCAGATCATCTGGTTGCGATTCTTGACCGCAACGGTCTGCAGGCAACCGGACCGGTAAAGGAGCGGTTTGATTCCGGCTGCATGAAAGAGAAGTGGGAGGCCTTCGGATGGCGTGTGCTGGAGATTGACGGACACGACATGGAACAGATTGTCGGTGCGCTTGACGCGGCGGATGCGGCAGACGGACGTCCGGTCCTGATTATTGCCGATACCGTTAAGGGCAAAGGATTAAGCTTTGCGGAAAACAATCCGAAATTCCATAACGGAATATTGACGCAGGAACTCTATGACAAAGCAATGCAGGAACTTGCGTGAGGACAGAGAAATGACGGAAACAAATCAGAGAATTGCATACGGTCAGACACTGGTGGAACTCGGGGCAGAGAATCCGGATCTGGTCGTCCTGGACGCGGATCTGGCGGGCTCCACGATGGGGAAAATGTTTGAGGAGGCTTATCCGGAGCGGCATTTTGAGATGGGCATTGCCGAGGCAAATATGACATCTGTCGCGGCGGGCCTCGCGCAGACGGGGAAAATCCCGTTTACCAATTCGTTTGCTGTTTTTGCAGGCGGAAGAGCATTTGATCAGATCAGACAGACCATTGCAATCGGAAAGCTCAATGTGAAAATCGTCGGATCCTCCGCCGGACTGTCTGATTTCGGCGATGGCGCGACACACCAGTGTGTCGAGGATCTCGCCATGTTCCGGGCAGTCCCGAATATGACCGTGATCTGCCCGGCCGATGCCAATGAGACCGCGGCGGCGACGCGGGCGATTGCTGCATATGACGGACCGGTGTACATGCGGCTGAACAGAAATCCATATGAAAATGTCACGCCGGCGGATCAGCCCTTTGAGATCGGAAAGGTCCGGATGCTCCGGGACGGCACAGATGTCGTTGTCTTTGCAGTCGGGAAAATGGTTCTCCTGGCACTTCAGGCTGCAGAAATGCTGCAGGATGAAATCAGTGTCCGCGTCGTGAATGTCAGTACCATCAAGCCGCTCGACCGGGCGGGTATTATCGCAATGACTGAGGGTATGCACGGCGTCGTAACGGCGGAAGAGCATAACATCTGCGGCGGTCTGGGTTCCGCAGTTGCAGAGGCGCTCTGCAGAAATCCGAAACCGGTTACATTTGTGGGAATCGAGGACAGCTTCGGCTGCAGTGCACACAATTACGAGGAGCTGCTGGCGCATTACGGACTGACAGCGGAACACATCGCACAGGCAGTCAGAGAGGAGATGGCCGCAAGATGAAAGAGGAACGAACCAAGGTCATTCTGATTACCGGCGGCGCCGGCGGACTGGGCTCGGAGATGGCGAAGGAACTCGCAGCGCTGGGACATCACCTGTATCTGCTGGATCTCCCGGACGTGGAAGCAAAGGCAGAGGAACTGACAGCTGTGCTGGAGCGTGCCGGCGGGCGTGCAAAATTTATCCCGGTGGATGTGACGTCGGAAACGGACTGGGAGAGGACGGTGTATTTGATTGCTGAGGAGGCCGGCAGAATTGATGTTCTGATTAACAATGCCGGCATCAATATCCGCAAAGTTGTCGAGGATATGGTATATGATGAGTGGATGCAGATGATGGCGGTCAATACCGGAAGTGTATTTCTGGGAACAAAATACGTCCTCCCGGTCATGAAGGAGCAGCGCGAGGGACTGATCATCAATATGTCTTCCGTGTGCGGCCTGGTCGGACATCTGTATACGCCGGAAGCATATACTGCGTCCAAAGGGGCGGTGACCATGTTCACCAGAGCCATTGCATCCCGCTATGCCTCTTACGGTGTGCGCTGCAATTCGATTCATCCAAGCACCGTCGACACGCCGTTTATCCGGGAGCAGCTCAAGAATCCGGATTTTGCGGCAGAGCGCCTGGGGGAGGTGCCGCTCGGAAGGCTGTGCACGGCCGAAGATGTTGCAAACGCAGTGAAATTTCTTGTGGCAGACAGTTCGTCCTTTATCAACGGGACATCACTGACTGTTGACGGCGGAACGACCTGCTATTAAGGAAAGCAGAAAGGATGAGAGATGAAGATAACATGTCTTGCAGAAAATACGGCCGGCAGGGCATGCTGCGGCACGGAGCATGGCCTGAGTCTGTTTATCGAGACAAACGGAAAAAAGATTCTGTTTGATACAGCTGCCAGCGGACTGTTTGCCGAAAATGCAGAGAAACTGGGTGTTGATCTGGCAGAAGCTGATATTGCGATTCTTTCACATGGTCACTACGACCACGGCGGTGGCCTGGAGACATTTTTCCGGATCAACGACCACGCGTTCGTCTACGCAAACCGGAATGTATTTGAGTGTTTTATGGATCACGAGCGGTACATCGGCCTTGATCAGAAACTGTATGACAGACCCAGAATCCGCTTTGTGGACGACGAACTGCAGCTGTCGGAATGGGCAGAGCTGCACACATTTCAGAAGAAGAGAACCGTCGTGCCGATTCTCTCGGACGGCCTGTCCGTTAAACGGGAAGGGGTACTGGTGCCGGAGCAGTTCAATCATGAGCAGTATCTTCTGATCCGGGAAAACGGAAAACAGATACTGATCAGCGGCTGTTCCCACAAAGGCATCATCAATATCATGAACTGGTGCGAACCGGATGTTCTTGTCGGCGGGTTCCATTTCTTCCGTCTGGATATGCAGAAGGAAGGACCGGAACTGCTTGAAAAGACGGCAGAGGCGCTTCTGCAGCATCAGACGACATATTACACCTGCCACTGTACCGGAACAGAGCAGTATGCATTTCTGAAAGAACGGATGGGAGAACGGCTGCACTACATCGCGTCCGGCGATGTAGTCACTATCTAGAATAACAGGGAGGATATCAGATGAAAGTAGGATTTATCGGACTTGGCATCATGGGAAAGCATATGGCTGTGAATCTGATTAAGGCCGGCCATGCGCTGACGGTCTATGATCACAACCAGTCCAATATGGACTTTGTTGTGGCAGCGGGCGGCGTGCAGGCCGCTGACGGCGCGGAAGCGGCAGCGGCCAGTGAGGTTGTGATTACGATGGTACAGAATTCACCGCAGGTCAGGGATGCGGTTTTTGGAGAGAACGGAATCGCAAAAGGTGCAAAGCCGGGCACGGTTGTAATTGACATGAGTTCAATCGACCCTGTCGAGAGCCGCAGGATTTGTGCGGAGCTTGAGCCGCTCGGCATCGGGATGCTGGACGCGCCGGTCTCCGGCGGAGAGCCGAAGGCCATTGACGGAAGTCTCTCTGTTATGGTCGGCGGGGATAAGGACCTTTTTGACAAATACTATGACATGCTGATGGCAATGGCGGGATCTGTCGTCTATGTCGGCCCGATCGGCTCCGGAAATGTGGCGAAGCTTGCAAACCAGATGATCGTCGCATCCAACATTGCGGCTGTTTCAGAGGCACTGACATTTGCCAGGAAGGCAGGAACGGATCCGGAACTGGTATTCCAGGCGATCCGGGGCGGCCTGGCCGGCAGCACCGTTATGGATGCGAAGGCGCCGATGATGCTGGCAGGAAACTATGCGCCGGGATTCCGGATTGCACTGCACACGAAGGATCTGACCAACGCGCTCAATGCGGCACATGCAATTCACATGCCGGTTCCGGTGACCGCGGCCGTGATGGAGATGCTGCAGTTCCTGAACAACGCGGACTGCGGCGGAGACGATCACAGTGCGATTGTGAAGTATTATGAATGTATTTCCGGGACGGGGATTGCAAAGGAAAGTTAAGGTTGGGGGACGTTTGGATGTCTCCCTGCTCAGGTGGAATTCGCAGGAGAGACATTCAAACGTCCCTGCGCTGAATATAAGAAATACAAACGAACAGGAGGATTTTTACACATGGACAATTTTACATTTTATTCACCGACATTTTTCGCGTTTGGCAAGGATCAGGAGAAGGAGGCCGGTAATCTTGTTAAGCGGTTCGGCGGCACGAAGGTGCTGGTTCATTACGGCGGCGGCAGTGTTGTGCGCTCCGGTCTGCTGGACCGTGTAAAAGCTTCTCTGGAAGCTGCAGATGTGCCGTATCTGGTACTCGGCGGTGTACAGCCGAATCCGCGCAGCGGTCTGGTTTACCAGGGAATCGAACTCTGCCGGAAGGAAGGTGTTGACTTCGTACTTGCAGTCGGCGGCGGACGCACAATCGACTCTTCCAAGGCCATTGCGGCAGGAACGGTATATGATGGTGATTTCTGGGATTTCTACAGCGGAAAACTGATTGAGGAGGCACTTCCGGTCGGCACAATTCTGACCATCGCGGCAGCAGGCAGCGAAGGAAGCCCGGACTCTGTTATCACCAATGAAGACGGCATGTTCAAGCGCGGCGCAACCGGCGATGCGATCCGCCCGAAATTCAGTATTCTGAATCCGGCGCTGACACAGACCCTTCCGCCTTATCAGACCGCATGCGGCATCACAGATATTATTGCACATCTCTATGAGCGTTATCTGACCAACACAAAGGACGTCGAGGTGACAGACCGTCTGATCGAGGCACTGATGATGACCATGATCCATGAGGGACCGCGCGTAATTGCAGATCCGGACTGCTATGAGGCACGTGCCAACATTATGTGGGCAGGTATGATGGCGCATAACAATTCCTGTGGTGTCGGACGCACACAGGACTGGACCAGCCATGATATCGAGCATGAGCTTTCCGCGCTGTATGACTGCGCACATGGTGCAGGACTTGCCGTCACACTGCCGGCAGCATACACCTATGTCATGGAGCATGATGTGATGCGGTTCGCGCAGGTTGCATCCCGCGTCTGGGGCTGTAAGATGGACTTCTATCATCCGGAAGTAACGGCAAGAGCCGGCATCGAAGCACTGCGCAATTTCCTGATTTCGATCGGTATGCCGAAGAATTTTGAGGAACTCGGTGCGAAGAAAGAAGACATTCCGGTACTTGTTAAGAGTCTCTGCTACGGAAATGGAAGAGAAGGAAGCCTGTCAGGGTTCCTTACCCTCAGCGAAGAGGACTGCACAAAGATCTATGAACTGATGGTGTAAATGACCGCAGTGCAGCTGGAAACACAGGGGGTGTATCCAGAAGACTTTCTGTGTTTTCGGTTAAGACGCAAGAAGAAAACAATCAGATGTTAATGAAGGAGGCAGGAAATGGATCGGCAGGAAGTGAACATCCATTTCCTACCTCCTTTTATGGATATGCCCGGCAATGACGCTTCTTCGATCGCGGGCATGCTGGCCGGGGGCGCGCAGGTCTGTGTTTTTTCCAGCGGACGCGGCACACCCCTCGGCAGTCCGATCGCACCGGTTATTAAAATCACCGGAAATGCCGGAACCTGGGCGGCAATGGAGGACAACATTGATTTTGATGCGAGCCCGGTTATCACAGCAGAAAACTGCCGAAAGAGCTGGCGGCAGACCTGTACGGGATGCTGCTGTCAGTCTGCAGCGGAAAGCTGACGAAGGCAGAAGCACTCGGATTTACAGAGACAGCAGTTATGCGCGCATGTAATTTTGTGTGACTATGTGTGATGGATGTACTATGGCATCCGGATCTGCAGAATCCGTGCGAAGAGATCCGGATTTCCGGTAATCAGTACCGTAAGCCGTTCACGTGTGCGCGTGAGCGCTTCATACAGAACAGACAGTGCGGCGTTGTCGTCTCCTTTTTTACAGAGATGCAGCGCCGCATCGTAATAAAATGTGTCATCCATGATGACAAGAATGCGGTCATATTCCTGGGCGACAATCTCATCCTCCGGCAGGGAAGCGGAAGATGCCGCGATCTGTGCGAACCCCTGTTTCCGGTAATAATCCGCAATGATCTGTTCTTCTTGTGTATTTCCTGCATAGAGGACGTCGACACAGCTGTAGTCAGCGTGCGGCGTCTTTTCCTTCAGGCTGAACATATTCCACATGAAAGCGAAAACAGGCCGGTTGATGCGGATATTTCCGGAGAAGGAAAATGCATGTGTCCTGCCGGCTGCGATTGTATCTTCGGCATCCTCCATTGCGGAAAAAATGCTGCGGATGCTGTAGGGATCATAGGCCAGAACGGCGGGGATCCGGTCTTCTTTCAGCTTCTGCAGAAGCGCGCGCAGCAGCGCGGCAGACAGACGGTTTGCCTCATCCACCAGTACACAGGCATACCGGACGGGCTCTGCAGAGCCCGTCCACACAGCGGGATCTTCCGGATCTTCGAATGCGGTGCCGGAACGTATGACGACATTGCGCAGACGGCTGTTGATGATATGATGTCCTTCCCGCAGGGGGCCGCCGTGCAGAAAGAGAACTTCCTTCTTCTTCGATAATGCAAGCGCGAGATCAAATAACAGAAGTGTTTTGCCGGTGCCGGCACTGCCTGTCAGCGTGATGACAGGCGCAGCACCCGGCAGGCTGCTTCTGTTTTCTTCATTTTCACGGATCAGATCCAGAATCCGCCGGCGGAACTCCCACTGCTGGTTTGTGAGGAAATATTTTCCCTGCAGCAGCCGCTCCGGTGTGCTTATCGGTGAAATCAGATAATCAGAGGCGCGGAAATAACGATCCAGACCTTCTGCAATAAATGTCTGAAACCGGGTTTTCATCAGGACGGCTGCGAGTTCACTGAAGGAAGCAGTGCTGAAAAACTGATTCTCCTTCAGCTGATAGAGCGTGTCCGTTTCCATTACATAGGTGAAGGAATAAATCGTCCGGGAAACATTTGCGAGATAATAGCGGTTCTGTTCGAGCTGCCTGCGGATCCGTTCTTCCGGAACAGCCTCGCTCTTCAGTTCAATGTTCAGGACGGAGGCTGCGTCGGATGAAAATTTCAGCAGGTCAAATTCCTTGCTGATGTGTGCAATTGAATAAGAAAACCAGAATCCGTCCAGCAGTTCCATCCGGTTTTGCAGAACCGGATTTTCAGCAAACTGTGCAGTCAGACGGCTTACCAGTGTGCACAGAGAGGAAGCTTCGTGCATACTTACGTGCTTGTAGTTCCGGCGTCCGGAAAGCGCCTGCAGAAGCCGCGAAAATTCCGAAGTGTTTGCGGATGTCCGTGTAAGGGTATACAGATTGATTGCATGCATTTGTATGATTTCCTCCCGGCGGCAGCGCGCGATCAGCGATCGCGATATATTTTTATTATACTGGCATTCCCGCAGAAAACACAGCATTTTTGTGAGATCCGGATTGTTTTTTCTCGGGATTATGTTATACTGAGTTCCGTCTGACAATCATTTCAGAACGCTGCTGCGATCTTGGCATGACGCGCAGGCACGCAGATACCGGCGCATACAGATGACAGCCGGCGGGAACCGGAAGGAAACGGAAAAGAAGAGAATTACCATGGAAAATGATAAAAGAAAGATAGAAGAAATCCGGTCTGAAGCAGAACAGACTGTGAGCAAACCGGGCAAAAAAGCGAAGCTGCTGAAAAAGCGCAGCGGGAAATCTGCAGAGCGGAAAAAAACGGACCGGCCATCCAAACAGGGCCGGCCGAAAAAACCGGGCAGAGCGAAACGCATCATCCTGACAGTGGTGCTGGCGCTGGCCGGTGTCATTCTGGCGTCCGGAATCGTAATTTATGCAAATCTGAAGCCGCTGTACCGCGATGCAAAGGAGCAGAGCTATGAGATTCTCTCGACGATGAATGAGGGAACCTTCAAGATGGAGAGCGCGACACGGATCTATGATAAGGAAGGCAGCATGATCGGCCGGATCGGCTATGCCAATTACGAGTATGTTCCGGTCGCGGATGTCTCGGCCTATGTGACAGACGGCTATATTGCCGTGGAGGATCAGAATTTCAAGCAGCACAGCGGTGTCGATTATAAGGCGACGCTGCGTGCGGCGATTCAGCTGGTGCTGAACCGGGGCGAGATCACGCAGGGCGGCTCCACGATCACCATGCAGGTGCTCAAGAATAACGTTCTGACACAGGAACGGAAGTTCACGCGGAAGATTCTGGAGATGGTTCTGGCCAGAGAAGTTGAGAAACAGTACAACAAGGCGCAGATCATGGAATTTTACGTGAACAGCTGCTATTACGGCAATCAGTGCTACGGCATCCAGAGTGCCGCGAAGTACTATTTCAAGAAGGATGCAAAGGATCTGACGCTCGGTGAGGCTGCGATGCTGGTCGGTACCAGCAACCGGCCGAATGCACTCAATCCGGCGGCGGACTATGATGCGTGCCTCGAGAAGCGGGACCAGGTGCTCGGCCGCATGGAAACGGCCGGATATATTACGGAAGCGGAACGCACGGCCGCGGCGGAAGAGCAGCCGGAGATTTTCGAGTACAAGGAAAAAGTGGACAATGAGGATGCCATGACGACGTATGCCATCCACTGCGCCGCACTGAAATTGATGGAGGCGGAGGGATTTGCCTTCCAGTATACCTTTGATGACGATGCGTCCTATGACGCTTATGTGAAATCCTATGAGTCGGCGTATCAGGATATGGCCGACCGGATCCGTGATGGCGGTTATCAGATCGAGACCTCGCTGGATCAGGAGATCCAGAAACGGTTTCAGAATGCCGTGGACACCACGCTTGCCGAAGAGACGGAGCGGGAAGAGGACGGCCGCTATGCCCTGCAGGCTGCAGGCATCTGCATTGACAATGAGACAGGGCTCACTGTTGCGGTGATCGGCGGACGGGGTGATGCCGGTGAATACAACCGCGCTTATCAGGCGAAGCGCCAGGCCGGCTCTGCAATTAAGCCGCTGCTCGATTATGGCCCGGCAATCAATGAGGGAATGATCTCTGCGGGAACACTGATCAATGACAGCAAGATTGATTTCAGCGGCTATCAGCCCCGCAACTATAACGACATTTACCGCGGCAATATCACTGCGCGTGAAGCGATGGCCAGATCCAGCAACTCTGTCGCGGTGCAGGTTCTGGAAGAGACAGGCATGCGTGATGCGCTGGAGTATCTGGGCCGGATGAAATTCCGCACGCTTTCCTACGCGGACAATCACAATCTTTCCGCAGGTCTGGGAAGTCTGACGAACGGCGTCACCGTGGAGGATATGGCACGTGGATTTGCCACGATTGCCAACGGCGGAAAAATGCGTGATTCCGGCTGTATCAGAACAATCCGGAGTGATCTGGAGGGAGAAGTCTACCGGTACGAGGGCGAAGAGACAGAAATATTTAATCAGGATACGGCATTTATCCTGACCGACATGATGCAGGGCGTCTGCCGCGAGGACTACGGTACAGCCGCAGAATATGTGTCGGATCAGCAGTACTATGCCGGAAAGACCGGCACGACGAATGACAACCAGGATATCTGGTTCGGCGGATACAGTCCCTATTATACGGCAGTCACCTGGGTCGGCTATGATCTTCCGCGGGAGAGTGAGACACTGGCGGACGAAAAGTATAATATCCGGATCTGGTCCGCATTTATGGACGGACTGCACACCGGACTGGAGAAGAAAGACTATGCGATTCCGGATACCGTTCTTCTCGATAACGGGTCCGGCAAATATACCAAGCCGGATTACACGGAGGATGTCTACGACAGCAGACCCGGCGGCAGCGACTATGTTTCCGGCATGCTGCTGGACAAGATTGCGGAAGAGGCTTACCGGCAGCGGCTCGAAGAACAGCAGGAAGCTGCTGAGGAAGCGGTAAAGGCATTTGAAGATTTCCAGATCACGAGTGCGGAAGATGCAGACCGGCTGGAAGAAGAATACAACTACGCGCTCGGTGTCGTGGAAGAGATGGAAGATGAAGAAGCGCGCAGACCATTCATGGAACGGCTCGCGCGGAAATATGAGCTTCTGGCAGGCGAAGTCGAGACGAAATGGCTCGCAGTGAAGGCTGCGGAAGAAGCAGAGGCCCAGGATGCGGCTTATCTCCAGAATCAGGAAAATGCCATGCAGTCCGTCGAGACGGCGGATGCGAGAATCCACGATGCGAATGTGCGTACGGTGCAGAATTACATAGACGCGCTGAACAGACGGACGGTCTATACGAATACGATCCAGGATATCATCGACAGTGCCCGCAGTGCACTCGCGAGATGCGAAGAATATTCGGAATACAGCTCGCTGCAGGCAGAACTGAATCAGGCAGTCAGTCATGTCGGTTCGCTCCCGACAGCGGAAGAACTGCAGCGGCAGGCAGAAGAAGCGGAGCGTCTGGAAGAGGCATCCACACAGACCGAAGAGGATCCGGTAATCGAAACGACAGTGACACCGTAAAAATGTACATAAAAAGATCCAATTTTCGGTGGAATTTACCTTGAGGTACGCAAACTGAGCAGATACAATGAAGGCGTATAATAAAGTATCTGCAAGTATGAGAATAAACAGGGACACAGTTGTCAAGGGACACCAGCGGCCGGAGAAAAGACCGGACGGGTGTGACGTGTTTCCGAAAGAAGGAGAACTACGTTGAGAAATCTGAAGAAGGAAGTATGTATCATCGGTCACAAGAATCCGGATACGGATTCCATCTGTTCAGCGATCGCCTACGCTGATCTGAAAAACCGCACGGAGGAAGGGGAGTTTTATCCGCGCCGCGCCGGTCATGTCAGTGAGGAGACAGAGTTTGTACTCCGCTATTTTGACGTTCCGAAGCCGGAATATCTCCGGGATGTCGGGACAGAGGTGAAGGAGATTGAGATTCACGAGATTATCGCCGGCTCACCGGATCTGACGGTGCGGAAAGCATGGGAATCCATGCGGGAACAGAGGGTTGTCACACTCCCGATCACAGATGCCGAAAAACATCTGGAGGGAATCATAACCGTCAGCGATATTGCAAAATCCTATATGGAGATCTACGACAGTGACCTGCTGTCTGAAGCAAAGACGACATTCGGAAGCATCGCAGATACACTCGACGGATCGCTTCTGGTCGGTGACCCGGACGATGTATTTGATGAGGGCCGTGTCGTTGTGGGTGCATTCCACCCGGATACCATGAAGAAGTTCCTGCATGAGAACGATCTGGTTATCATGGGAAACCGCCCGGAGGATATGCTCGGGGCGATGGAACTGAATGTCAGGGGACTTGTAATCGGCCTTGATGCAAAGGTCAGCGACCTGATCCTGCGCCTGGCAAAAGAACAGAACTGTATGATTATCAGCAGTCCGCACGATACGATTACCACCGCGCGTCTGATCAACCAGGCGGTTCCGGTCAGGCATCTGATGAAAAAGGATGACCTCGTGCTGTTTCATATCAACGATAAGCTCAAGAAGGTGCGCGAGACCATGACAGAATACCGGCACAGGGATTTCCCGGTACTTGACAGGGATGATCGTTATCTCGGCACGATTTCACGGCGCAACCTCATCGACAGTCACGGCAAGCAGGTGATTCTCGTTGATCACAACGAGCGTTCCCAGGCGGTCGACCATATCGAGGAAGCAGATATTCTGGAAATCATTGATCACCACCGCCTCGGCTCTCTCGAGACGATCAATCCGATCCTGTTCCGCAATGAGCCCGTCGGCTGTACGGCAACCATTATTTTCAGAATTTACCAGGAAAAGAACGTGGAACTGACGCCGCAGATTGCGGGACTGCTGTGTTCGGCAATCCTTTCCGATACACTGATGTTCCGCTCGCCGACCTGCACGCCGCGCGACGTGTCGGCGGCACACAAGCTTGCGGAAATCGCAGGCATCACGGACATCGAAGATTACGCGAAGCAGATGTTCCGCGCCGGCGGAGACCTGAAAGGGAAGACGCCGGAAGAGATCCTCTATCAGGATTTCAAGGTCTTCCACGTCGACAATGTTTCTTTCGGCGTCGGTCAGGTATGCTCGCTGGATGAGGAAGAACTGGCAGAGATCAAGGAAATGATGCCGGAAGTGATGGAAAAGGCACTGCCGGAACGCCAGATTGATATGGTGTTTATGATGCTGACAGACATTCTGGAGCAGTCCACAGATCTGCTGTTTGCGGGAGATGACAAGACCGGTGCGCTGGTCAGCAGGGCTGAACATCTCGAAGTCACCGGCAACAGTGCTTATCTGCGCAATGTTGTATCCAGAAAGAAGCAGTTTATTCCGGCAATTATGGCAGCGCTGTCCGGGCACTGAAGAAATGAAGAAAAAAGGAGCTGGCGTACGTCAGCTCCTTTGTAAATTCAGAGAACATATTTGCGGATAAACGATGCGAAGGTGTTGTGGCGGTTATTGTACTTCGCATCACCGACCTGATTACTGCTGGAGGTGTCTTTCTGATCTTCTGCAAGTGACTTCAGAATGTTATCCAGACTGTAGTTGCCGGCGCATCTGTCGAAGATGCGGTTGACGGATTTTAGTCCGCCCAGATGCCGGATCTGGCAGTACATGTGGACTGCGGCAGCGCTGCTTGTGTATTTGCTGATGCATGCGCGGACCAGAACGGCTGTCTGTTCCTGAAATTGTTTGTCCTGCAGCTGTTTGCCGGTGCTGGTGGTGATCAGTTTGATGACAGCGGCCTTCTCTGCAGCAGTGGGTGCCCAGTGTGTCGCCTCCCAGTTTTTCTGCAGGGCTTTCTTGATCAGACCCTTCGGATCGATGGCTTTATACTCGGCAGATGTCAGGGTACTGCAGATATTCGAGAGCAGCGTCTGTGCTTCTGATCCGTAGAACTGTGCCCATCCGACGGTAATGGTGTGCTCGATCGGGCTGTTGGCATAAGGATTCTCGTAGCATCCGTAATCACGCTGGCCATAGACCATGCCGCCGGATTCAACCGCACCGATCATATTGGTGAAAATCGGATAGTCGACGCTGTCATTCCATGCTCTTTCGGAAAAGGATCCCTCAGAAGAAGTGCCGGGGTACTGGGTCACGGGGACCAGCGTCCAGCGCTGTCCGGACGCACCGGTGTATTTCTTTCCGTAAACGGCAGTTTTGTTTTTCTTCTTATTGCCTTTGACGGTGAGTGCCTTATTGCCGTAGCAGGAGCGGATCACATAGGTGTCATCGCCGGCCGGTGAGATATACCATTTCTGCCGGGAAGTACTTTTCGCCACAGCCTGACGGATGGTATTTGTGGATTTTGTTTTCTTTCCCCTGAGGGTAAGGTACAGGCTGGACCACTTGTTCTGGATGGTGTATTTACCGCCCAGATTTGTGATCAGGAATGTCTGGTAGTTTCGTCCCTTGTTCGTGCGGATATTTGTTTTTGCACCTGCCTTTTTGGAGGCATTTGCAATGGCCAGCACTTTCCCGGGGGCATTCTCCGGAACCAGCATGTAATAGCCGGTCGCAATCGAAGCATCTTCAGCGGCATGCACCGGAAACGCACGGCCGGTCAGCAGAATGCATCCCAGAAGAAACAGGGATGTATATATGATTCGTCTCAAAGTGATGATTCTCAGATTCATAGGATACCTCTCTTGAACAAACACATTTCAATTATATTACAAAAATGTTAATTTGTACAGGCGAATGTAGGACATTCTAAGGGAAAATTTAACCAAAATTTGAACATTGTTTTTAGAAATGATGCATGATCTCTTGTATTTGAAAAGCAAATTCGTTACAATAAAACTGAACCTGCCGGGGAACCTTGCAGCATCACAGTTTGCTGTAGGGAGGCAGTTATATTGAAAAAGATATTACGAAAAATGATCATTTGCGCAGCGTTGATGACATGGATCCTGTGCTGCGGCGCCTGCGGACAGTCTTATGAACTGATTCTGGATGACAGTGCTGCAGAGGCGGAAGCTGCTGCGGATGCAGGCGAATCCAATGCTGATGCAGGAAAAAGCAGTACTGCTGCAGGCGAAAGCAGTGAAGGTGCAGGCGGAAGCACTGCCGGTGCCTGCGAAAGCAGTACACCTGTGGAAGCTGGGACAGCATCTGCAGAGCCGCGCATGGAAGATGCGGGCGCGGAAACACCGGCGGACGCTGAGCCGGAGCAGATCTGTGTTTACGTGTGCGGTGCTGTGCAGAAGGCAGGTGTCTATACACTTGCGGCGGGCAGCCGGGTATACGAAGCCGTCGCAGCGGCGGGCGGTCTGACAGAGGAAGCAGAGCCCCGTGCGCTGAACCAGGCACAGCTTCTGGAGGACGGCCAGCAGATCACGGTTTATACCAGAGAAGAGGCTGCACAGAACGGAAACAGTCTGACCGCCGGAAGCATCAGCAGCGGTACAGAAGGTACATCAGCCGGCCGCAGCGGCGCGGCAGACAGCGGCGTGAGCGGTTCCGGTGCGGCAGACGGCGTTGTCAATCTGAACACCGCCGGCAGGGAGGAACTGATGACGCTCTCCGGCGTCGGAGAGGCGCGTGCAGATGCGATCATTGCATACAGAGAAGAAAACGGTGCGTTTACATCTGCGGAAGAGATTATGCAGATTGACGGCATCGGTCAGAAATCATATGAGAAACTGAAAAACCGGATTACCGTATAAGGACAGGCCAGGAGGACCGGAGGGAGGATCATGGCAAGAAAAGTTCTGGTTGTAGATGATGAGAAATTAATTGTAAAAGGCATTACATTTTCACTGCAGCAGGAGGGGATGGAGACAGATGTCGCTTATGACGGCGAAGAAGCCCTGCAGCTTGCCAGAGACAATGATTATGATGTGATTCTGCTGGATCTGATGCTGCCGAAAATGGACGGCCTGGAGGTCTGCCAGCAGATTCGCGGATTCTCCAATGTGCCGATCATCATGCTGACAGCGAAGGGCGAGGATATGGACAAGATTCTCGGCCTTGAATACGGTGCGGACGATTATATCACAAAACCGTTCAACATTCTTGAAGTAAAAGCAAGAATCAAGGCCATCATGCGCCGCTCAAAACGCACGCATGAGGAAGAGGAACAGGCCCGCGTCGTGACGGCAGGCGACCTCAGACTGGACGTGGATTCCCGACGTGTATTCATTGAAGGAAAAGAAGTGAATCTGACCGCGAAAGAATTCGATGTACTGAAGCTTCTCGTCTTCAATCCGAACAAAGTCTACAGCCGTGAAAATCTGCTCAATATCGTCTGGGGCTACGAATATCCGGGCGACGTCAGAACGGTCGACGTACACATCCGGCGTCTGCGCGAAAAGATTGAGAATAATCCGTCTGATCCCAAATACGTCCACACGAAGTGGGGCGTCGGTTATTATTTCCAGAGTCAGTAAAAAGAACCGCCGTGAGGCGGTTCTTTTATTTCGTCTGCCGGTTGATATAAGTGTTCCGGAACTTGGAGTATACGATTTTCTGGCTGGCATAGACGCTGTAGTAGCCGGAAAGGGCATAGCTCAGCGCGATGGTTATGAGGTAGTATGGCATGCCGGAGTAGCCGAACATCTCAAAGCAGAGCAGCAGGGAAGCAATCGGGCAGTTGGTGATGCCGCAGAACAGTGCGGCCATGCCGATTGCGGCACACATCGGCTGATCAAAGCCGAACATCGTCGCAAATGTGCAGCCGAAGGTGGCGCCGATATACAGGGAGGGAACGATTTCACCGCCTTTATAGCCGGCGCTCATGGTCAGGGTCGTAAACAGTATTTTCGCGAGGAAAGCCCAGGCCGGTACGCTGCCGCGGAAGGAACGTTCGATAATGTCCATGCCGGCACCGTTGAACATCATTCCGCCCGAGAGCAGGGTCAGGAAGGCAACCAGACAGCCGGCGACCACAATCCGTACATACGGATTCGGGAAAAACCGCCGGTACAGCTGTCCGCCCCTGTGCAGTGAGACGCAGAAGAGGATGCTGATCAGTGCGCATAAGATTGTGAGGACACCGCAGAGGATCGCGTGCGGGACCGTGAAGTCCGGGGTGATATACATCTGAAACGCATCCGGCTGCGTGCCGAGGTAGACAGCCAGTGCATTCGCGGTCAGTGCCGAGAGTGCGCACGGTACGAGTGCGGCATAATACAGGACGCCGATGCTGGAGATCTCCATTGCGAGAAAAGCAGCTGAAAGCGGCGTGCCGAACAGTGCGGCAAAGGCGGCGCTCATTCCGCACATGGTGATGATTTTCCGGTCTCCTTCGTGAAAATGGAAGAGATATCCCATATTCTGGCCGATGCATCCGCCGATCTGCAGGGCCGCGCTCTCTCTGCCGGCGGAGCCGCCGAACAGGTGCGTGACGGCCGTGGCAAAGAAGATGAGCGGCGCTTTTACCGGCCGGACGCGGTCATTTCCGGTGATCGCGGAGATCACCTGATTGGTGCCGCGGTCATTTACTTCGCCGCACATCTGATAGACCCACACAATCAGGAGACCGCCTGCCGGCAGGAGCAGAACCAGCCAGGGGTGCGATACTCTCGTTTCCGTGACAAAGTGCAGTACATGATAAAAAGCGGCGCCGACTGCGCCGATGATCAGGCCGATACATTCTGCGGTCAGAATCCATTTTCCCAGATAAATGAGATTGACCATCAGTGCATGTTTTGGTATTTTGTGAAATAAATTGTCCATGATAAATTTCAGAATCGGATACAGGGCTTCCGGATCATCCGGAGCGGTGCGTGGTCAACAGTGCTTCATACAGTATAGCACAGCCTGGAAAAAGTAAAAGAAAAAATCATTGACAGATGTCGTTTTCAGACGCTATAATAGCGGCTGTCGAGTGGCGAAAATGCGTAAATCCGGACACGGGTCTGCGCATTTTCGCTTTTTATTTTATGTGAAATGAGGAGTGTGAAAAGAGATGTCTGATCAAGCAAACACAAAACTCTGGAACCGGGACTTCGTCCTGATCATCGTCATCAATTTCCTTGTGTTCATGAATCATATTATGATTCTGAATACGTTTCCGATGTTTCTGGAAACGCTTCATATGGATGAGGGCGTAGCCGGCATCGCAGCACTGGCCTTTTCGGTCGTGGCGGTTGTGCTGCGTCCGATTATCGGATGGCTTCTGAATAACGGAAAGCGCAAGAGCATTCTGGTGATCGGCCTCGCCGGGATGTTTCTGATGCCGGTCGGTTATTTCTTCGCAGATATTGCCGCAGGACTTGGCTATGCGATGACGGCGGCCGTGGTTCTGGCACTCACCTGCCGTATGATCCACGGAGCCGCGCTGGCGTTTTCCAATACGACAACGGCCACCATCGCAAGTGACGCACTGCCGCAGGCTCGTTTTGCAGAGGGAATGGGCTGTTTTGGAATGGCAACAGCACTCGCGACATCCATTGCGCCGGCTTTGAGTCTGAAGCTGATTACCATCAGTTTCCGCACCATGTTTCTGACCGCGTCGGCATTTATGGCGGCAGCATTTGTACTGTTCCTGCTGATGCAGACACATGCGCGTCCGGTGGAAAAGAAGCAGCCGCTGACATTAAAGGGACTGATTGATCCGGATGCGGTTCCGGCATCGGTCATCTGTCTGGTATTTCTTCTGACATGGGGTGCGCTGGAGAATTTCCTGTCCAAATTCGCGCTGGAAAACAATCTGCCGTCCGGCGGCGTGTTCTTCCTGATTACGGCGGTGATGCTCGTGCTGGTTCGTTTTGCACTGGGGTCACTGGCGGACAGAATGGGCGAGGGAATTTTCGTCTACAGCTGCAATCTGGCCATGCTGATCGCATTTCTTCTGCTTGCACTGGTGCCGGGAACGGTCACATTTTATATCGCGGCAGTGCTGGCCGGCTATGCGTTTGGCGGAATTGAGCCCGCCCTGCAGTCCATGGCAGTCCACATTGCGCCGCCGGAACGGCGCGGAAGTGCAAATTCAACTTTCCTGTGTGCCTATGACATCGGCCTCGGATGCGGCGGCGGCATCGCCGGGGTTCTGATCTCATCCGCCGGATACCGCACCATGTACCTGGCGGTCGGCGCCGCGACCGTCCTGTCGGTGCTGATCTATGTATTCTGGGGAAGAAATCATCCGTCATCCCTGCGGTTTACACACAAAGAAAGGTGACCCGGATTCTGTTGTACATGCAGCATGTACTTGCTGAATAAAAAGATTACATAAAACTTGTCACACGTAAAGCGGGTGTGCTATAATCGAACCCGGGATCTGCTTTGATGCAAGGAGAAAAGAATGCATCAGAAGACAGATTCCGGGTTATTTTTATCTGATAAAGTGACAGAGGAATTCCAGAACATGTTTTCCAGAATACTACACAGTGATAAATTAAAAATCCTGCGGTCGCTCAGGTTCCGCATCATGATTCTGATCTGCGTGATGGGAATCATCCCTGCGATCATTCTCGAGACAGTCATTTTGCGCAGCCAGGAGAATCATGCAATCTCACAGCGCACCATCGCGGTAAAGAGTCAGTGCTCCATTCTCTGTGATCAGCTGGTTAAGCTGGATTATCTGAAGGATCCTTCCAACGATGTCATTAACGGGGAGCTGAATATCCTGACCAATATGTACGGCGGGCGCATCCTGATCATTAACCGGGATTACCGGATTATCAAGGATACGTTTGATCTGGACAAGGGAAAATTCATCCTGTCGGACCGGGTTGTGCGCTGTTTTGACGGGGAGGAGACCGATCAGCTGGATGCGCGGAAGCAGTTTGTCGATATCACGCTCGCGATCAAGGATACGGCGGCCGAGAACGCGGAGGTGCGCGGTGTCATGGTCGTCAGTGTCTCCCTGACGGAGATTCAGATCAGCAGGGATCTGATGGAGCGCCGCGGCATGATTGCGCTGACGATTATCATTTTCGTGATTCTGCTGCTGAGCTTCCTGCTCTCGGGAATTCTGGTCAAACCGTTTGAAAAGATCACGGACTCGATTGAGGGCCTGACAGAAGGTTATCTGGAAGAGCAGATTTCGGTCAGAGACTATCTGGAGACGGAACTGATCACGAATGCTTTCAACAGGATGCTCAAGCGCATCAAGGTGCTGGATGATTCGCGTGAGGAATTTGTCTCCAATGTCTCACATGAGCTGAAGACGCCGCTCGCTTCCATCAAGGTGCTGGCGGACGCGCTGAACAGTCAGCCCGATGTTCCGCTGGAGCAGTACCAGGAATTTATGAAGGATATCTCTTCAGAGATCGACCGCGAGAACCAGATTATTACAGATCTGCTGTCACTGGTTAAGATGGACAGGAAGGCGCTGGATCTGAATATTGAGACGGTCAATATTAATGATCTGATCGGCCTGATCATGAAACGCCTGACGCCGATCGCCAAACTGCGGAATGTCGAACTGACATTTGACAGTTTCCGGCCCGTCAATGCCGAGGTGGATCAGACAAAGATTGCACTGGCCTTCTCCAATCTGGTGGAAAATGCGATCAAATACAACCAGCCGGAAGGCGGATGGGTGCGGATCTCTCTGAATGCGGATCACAAATATTTCTATGTGACGGTGGCAGATTCCGGAATCGGAATTCCGGAAGAATCACAGGACCACATTTTCGAGCGGTTCTACCGCGTGGACAAGAGTCACTCCCGTGAGATCGGCGGAACAGGACTCGGCCTTGCAATCACCAGAAACGCGATTGTCATGCACCGCGGTGCCATTAAGGTGCACTCGAAGCCGGGTGAGGGTACGACGTTCTCAGTCCGTATCCCGCTGGTTTATATTGCCTGACAGGAGATCTTCTTATGAAAAGCAGAATGGATCAACTCTGTAAAAAAATCATATACCGAATCCGCTGCGGCCATACGGGAAATGCCGGGTGGCAGCTGCTGGCAGTGCTGCTGATCGTTCCGCTGCTGGCTTCCTGTGGCAGGACATCCCTGCTGGTCGATGATACAGCGCAGGCAGGCTCTGTCAGACGGATGTATTACATTGATGAGGATGAGAATCAGCTGAAATCTTTTGAATACAAACCGAAAAGTACAGAGCCGGATGCGATGATTGACGAGCTGCTCGGAATCTGCAGACAGCCGTCGGCCGATGATGCCACGCTGCTGCCGCTGCTGCCGGAGGGAATCACCGTTGAAGAACATCATATCGAAAATGATGTTCTGCAGCTGAACATGTCAGAGTCCTATGCCACGCTGCCGGCCGTCCGTGAGCTGCTTACCAGAGCGGGGCTGGTCAAAACACTGACGCAGGTGGAAACGGTCAACTACGTGGAGTTCCGGGTTGCGGGAAATCCACTCAAAGACGGAAGCGGCACGGTGATCGGCAAACTCGGCAGGGACAGCTTTGTCGAAGATGCAAGCCGTTCCATCAATGCCTATAAGAGCGCGGTGATGCAGCTTTATTACACCAATGAGAGCGGGACGAAACTGATTCCGGAGGAGCGGACGGTCTATTATAATACCAGCGAGCCGCTGGAGCGCGCAGTTGTCGAGGAGATTGTGCGCGGAACAACAACGGAGGGACATTATCCGACCGTCTCTTCGGAGACCAGAATTCTAAGCGTTGCGATTCAGGAAGGCGTGTGCTACGTCAATCTGGATGAGACGTTTAATAATTCTGCGCTGAGTGTCAGCGCGGAAGTGCAGCTGTATTCGATTGTCAATGCGCTGGCGGACACCTGCCACGTCTCCAGGGTACAGTTTTCCATCAACGGCGTCAGCAGCCTGATGTTCCGGGATTCGTTGGCACTGGATGTACCGTATGAGAAAAATGAAGCATTGATTGAGAAGTGATGAACAGCACATGAATTGAGAAGTGACCCGCGGAAAATAAAAAGAAAGCAGGCAGAAGCATATGATGAAAAGACCGCTGTGTGTGGTCTGGATCGGTCTGATGCTTGTGATCTGGATCCTGAAGGCGGCCGGCGCACCTGTTTTCGGTGTGCCGCGCCTTGCACCGCAGGACGGCGCAAGGCTGCAGGTTCGCGGAACCGTTCAGAGCAGAAAAGAGACAGAAGCATCCTTTCAGTATATTCTGAAGGATGTACAGGTCACACATATCAACAGATCAGATTCAGATCTTGATTCAAAACAGGATTCCAATCAAAATTCCAATCCATCCGATTCGGATGAAAGGAACAGTCGTTCCGTATATTTTCCATATCTATTGATGACAACTGAAAAAGAAACGGTCTGCAGGATCGGTGCGTATGTACAGGGTCGCGGCAGTGTGAAGCGGATTGAAGCTGCGGGCAATCCCGGCCAGTTTGATGCGCGCCGTTATTATGCCTGCATGAAAATCTATTATACGATGCGGTGTGAACGTCCCGAAGTGCTCCGGGAGGGCGGCGGCCCGGCAGAGTGGACGGCACTTCTGCGCAACCGTCTGACACTGAATCTCAGGAAGCTGCTGCCGGAGGAATCCGCCGGTGTTCTTGCGGGAATGCTTCTGGGCGAGCGGGCGCTGCTGGACGAAGAAACCAAAAGGGATTACCAGACCGGCGGGATCATGCATATCCTGGCGATCTCCGGCCTCCATATTTCCATGCTGGGAATGGGTCTGTTCATGCTGCTGCAGTATCTGTATCTTCCGATGCCGGCAGCGGCGGTGCTGTCCTCGGTATTTATGGTGGTTTACTGCTCGCTGGTGGGCAATCCTGCTTCAGCAGTGCGGGCGATTGTCATGTTCGCGGTCACCATGGGAGCCTGGATCACCGGGAAAAGCTATGATCTGCTGTCCGCACTGTCGCTGGCGGGAATTCTGATCCTTCTGGGAAATCCGGGCTATCTGTTCCTGTCAGGATTTCAGCTGTCATTTGCGGCGGTGGCCGGCACAGCTGCCGCGAATGCGGTACTACGGTCTGTCAGGACACGCCTGAAGGAAGCAGGCCGTGCCGCAGGTGAGGAAGCTGAAGGCTCCCGTAAATTGCTGCAGCAGGCCGGGAAGTATTGTGCACATGCAGCAGGCAGTTATCTGGTTCTCACCGCCGTTACGCTGCCGCTGATTGCTTACTATTATTACGAAATACCGGTACTGGGGTTTCTGGCAAATCTTCTGATTCTGCCGATGACAGGTCCGGTTCTTGCACTTGGGGCTGCGGGCTGCGTGGCAAGTCTGTTCTCTATGTTTCTGGCGGGGGTCGTCATGTTTCCGGCACATCTCTGTCTGTGGATTTCCGGGAAACTGCTGCACATGCTGCGGTATGTTCCGGGCAGCATGTGGATCTGCGGGCAGCCGGGGATTCCGCAGATGATTTTGTACTATGCGCTGCTGGCAGCGGCGCTGTGGGTGGTGTGCAGACAGCCGGGGCCGGCAGCATCTGCCGGACGGCAGTGTCGTCCGGCTGCACCACGGAATACAACCACCGTGACGGGACAAACGGGTTCTTTCGCGCACCGGACTGTTCCGACAGTCGTCCTTCCGGCAGCCGTCCTTCTGGCAGCTGCGCTGGCTGTCCTGCTGTTTCGGTGGACACCGCCATTTTCCTTTACGGCACTGGATGTCGGACAGGGTGACGGACTGGTGCTCCGGAGCGGAAGAGAGCATGTTTTTCTGGTGGACGGCGGCAGTACCAGTGTCGATCAGGTCGGACAGTACCGGATCATCCCCTATCTGAAATCACAGGGGATCCGCAGAATCGACGGGATCTGGATCAGCCACGAGGACCAGGACCATATCAGCGGCGTGCTGGAACTGCTGGAAGCTGTCGCAGACGGAAGTCTGTTTATGCGGGTGGACGCGTTGTATCTTCCGGCATGGATGAAAAATACCGAAACGGGCGCGTTGTTTGAGGCATGCTGTGAACGGAGCGGTACAGCTGTCCGGTACACGGCACGCGGGGACAGCCTTACGGCAGGTGATCTGCAGATCAGGGTTCTGTATCCGCTGAAGGGGACAAAATCCGGCGGCAATGCGGGATCTATGGTTCTGCGTGTTTCTTACCGGCAGTTTGATCTGCTTCTGACCGGGGATCTGGAGGGGGAAGGAGAGGAAGAGCTGCTGGCTGCAGAAGGCGAGGAGAAATTGCCGGCGGCAGAATCCCCTGCTGCGGGATTACCGGAAGCGAAAGATTCCCGGCGGGAGGGAAACAGGCGTGCCGGCAGTGATCTGCAGGAGATCGACTGTCTCAAGGTCGCACATCACGGATCCCGGAATGCTACCACGGAACGCTTTCTGAAGCTTGCAAGACCGAAGGTGGCTGTGATTTCGGCCGGCAAAAATAACCGGTACGGGCATCCGCACGCAGAGCTTCTGGAGCGGCTGGAGCAGCGGGGCACAGACATTTTCCGGACAGATCAGGGCGGCGCCGTCAGGGTGACAGCGGACGGGAACAAGGTGCGGGTGGAAACATTTTTATAAGCAGGCATGTTTCCGGGTGTGTATGGGTTGCACTTTTCGCAGATGGCATTTATAATCATCGTTTGATAAGAAATGATTACGAGGTTGCAAACGATGTCTTATACAAATCCGGAAATAGAAACAGTTCCGGCTGCCGGTGCTGCCGGGCCGGAAGAAGGAACGATTTCACAGAAAAAAGAAGCAGGCGAGGTGCACGGTCATCTCGCCGCGCTGTTTACCATTCTTGTCTGGGGGACGACTTATATTTCGACAAAAGTGCTCCTCCGGGATTTTAAGCCGGTCGAGATCCTGATGATCCGTTTTATCATCGGGTACGGCGTACTCTGGCTCCTGTATCCGCACCGGATCCGTTATAAAAACATCCGGGAGGAGCTTACATTTCTTCTGGCGGGCCTGTCAGGCGTGACAGTATATTATCTTCTGGAGAACATTGCGCTGCAGTACACAATGGCCTCGAATATTGGTGTGCTGATTACGGTGGCGCCGTTTTTTACAGCAATTCTGTCAAAAGTTTTCGGGCTGCAGGGAGAGAAGACTTCGGTATGGTTTTACATCGGGTTTGTGCTGTCAATGGCAGGTCTGTGTCTGCTGAGTTTCGGCGGCGCAGGCGTACAGCTGCATCTGTTTGGAGATTTTCTGGGGCTGTGTGCGGCACTGTCCTGGGCGGTTTACTCGGTTCTCTCGAAGAAAATCACGGCTTTCGGATATAATATCGCGGGCACCACGCGCAGGATCTTTTCATATGGAATTCTGTTTATGATACCGGCGATGGCAGTGTTTCATTTCAATCCGCCGCTGGTGAAATTAAAAGATCCGGTGATTCTTGCCAATATTCTGTATCTCGGAATTGTCGCATCGGCGATCTGCTTCGTTGTCTGGAATCTGGCGGTCCGGCTGATCGGCGTGGTGAAAACCAGTGTCTATATTTACCTGACCCCCGTTGTGACGGTGATTTCATCCGTGCTGATTCTGCATGAGAAAATCACGTTTGCCGCAGGAATCGGAATTGTGATGACACTTGCAGGGCTGGTATTGTCAGACAGAAAGTAATGCCTCAGATCCTGCGCCTGGTACAGTGTTTCTGATTCAAAAAACGTCTTGACATATCGCGAAAAATCGATATAATGACCATATGGATATAAAAGCAATCTTTAAGGCACTGGACAATGATATACGTCTGCAGATGCTGCAATGGCTCAAGGAGCCGGAGAAGTATTTCCCGCCGCAGGGGATTCATTTGCCGGAAGGAACAGATCTGAACGGAGGGGTCTGCGTCGGTGATATCCGCGATAAGGTCGGGATTACGCAGTCAACGGTCTCGCATTATCTGGATATGATGCACAAGGCCGGACTGGTGGAGCCGCTCCGCGTGGGCAAGTGGACATACTACCGAAGAAACGAGGAGACACTCCGCGAATTTGCGGCATTTGTACAGAAGGAACTGTAAATTATGAAATAAGAGCGGGCAGATAAGCTGCCCGCAAACTTATGTACAAACGTAGCGATATTTTGCGATATATCGAAATAAAGAGAAATAAAGGAGAATAGACTCATGCATTACAACGGACCAATCATCAGACCGCAGACAGACGCTTACAGCCTGTTCGTGGAGGTATCAGTCGGATGTACACACAACAGCTGCACATTCTGCAATTTCTATGACGGATATCCGTTCCGTGTGGCACCGCTCGAGCAGATTGAAGAGGATCTGCAGGAGGCAAAGCGCCAGAATCCGAATGTGAAGCGGATCTGGGCTTCCGGCGGCAATCCATATGCACTTAGTACAGAGCGTCTCGCGGAAGTCGGCAAGCTGTTTCAGAAATATTTTCCGGGGGCACTGGTCAGCATGTATGCCCGCGTAGATGATCTGTGCAGAAAGAGCGTTGAGGAGATGAAATATCTGAAGTCTCTGGGGATCAGCGATCTGGTCGTCGGTTTCGAGTGTGCGGATGATGAGGTGCTGGAGCATGTCAACAAAGGTTATACGGTCGCGGATATTCTGGAAGGCTGCAAGCGGCTCGAAGAAGCCGGCGTTACCTACCGCATGATTTATCTCGGCGGAATGGGCGGCAAGGGCCACGGCGAGATTTCCGCGAAGCGCACGGTGGAGGTGCTGAACCAGCTGCATCCTTATTATATGTATCTGAATATGGTTACGGTCGTTCCGGGAACGAAGCTCTATGAGGAGCGCGCGCGCGGTGAATTTGTCGAAGCCGAGGAGCGGGAACGTCTGACCGAGTTTATCACGCTGCTTTCCGGCATGAAGAATGAGATCCGTATCTTTGCGGCACCGAACACAACCAACTTCTCATTTGATATTGATCTGCAGAAAGATAAGGAAAATGTTGTCGGACAGATGATTGAAATCCGTGATTCACTGACCGATGAAGACGAGGCGCGGCTGCGCGCATATCGCAACGCGAAGACTTCTGTCTGATACAAGGTAATCGGAACGCTGAAAATACTGCGCAGCAGGGATCTTCGAATGGATTCCCCGCTGCGTTTGTTTTGCAGAAGAGCAGATTCTTCTATATAATAGATCGATAGAAGAACTATGCAGCTGTGAAAAACATGAATAGGATAAAAGGAGAGACGGGATGGCATCGATTATAAACGTGGCACACACAGGTTTTATTGTGGCAGATATTGAGAAGCAGGTTGCTTTCTGGACAGAAGTGATGGGCGGCGAGCTCCTGAAGAGCGGGGATGCTGCCGGCCCGGTTATCGCGCATGGCGTTCTGGGTTTGGATGGTGAAGCATCCATGAAGACGGCTGTTGTAAAGGCAGGCGGTCATGAACTGGAGTTTTTCCAGTTTACAGATCCGGTCAGTGCTGAATACCATGGCGATATGTCTGTCTCCGGTTCTGCCCATGTGGCGATGTGGGTCGATAACCTGGAGGAGATGTACCGGGATCTTACGGCCAGAGGAATCCGCTTCCATTCGGAGATTAATACGGACTACAAAGAAGACGGATCTGTCGATTTTAAATGGGTTTACATGCGCGATCCGAACAATATCTGCATTGAGCTGATGGAAGCGGGAAAATAATACATTTTATAAAAGGTATGTAAATCAAAACGGTAAAAACGAATAAAGAGAATGTTTTGCAGAGGATATCTGGTATAAATTCAGATAGCCTCTGCTTTTTTGCGCGAAAAATTCGGCAAAAAGTGTCTGAAAAGTCAGAAAACAAGCGGGGCGAAGATGCGTTAAGAAACTGCTAAAACAGTATGTATGGCATGACACAACACTAATACATACTATTTTCTGCAAAAACCAGACAGAAACGGACGTATTCAATTGTGAAAAACTTACAAACATGCGAAAAAGATCAAAAAGATACTTGAAAAATAGAACGTAATGGAGTATAGTAACACCATAAAGATACGGATGACGCAGAAAACAAGCAAGAAAAGAGTCGGATGTATCAAAAGCAACGAAAATACTTTTAAAGTAATTTGCTTTCCTCCAAATGTATGATTCGGTGCAGGATAGTCGGGTGAATAAAAATCCCGCATCGAATCATGCGTCCCCCCTGAAGGGACCGGAACTGACAAAGGACTCAATAATCTGCATGACAGATTATAAAAATAGCCACACTTAAAAAAGGAGAAAAAATCATGGCAAACTTCAAGAAAACATTCACAGTTAAGAACTACACCGTCGGCGCTGATGCTTACACAGCATTCGTATCCATCTCCCCGAAGAACGCAGAAGAGATGAAGAACCAGCTCGCAGAAGCTGTTGCTGCTCCGGAAGCAGGCATTGAGATCAACGTCGGCAACATGGACAAGATCGCAACAATGGTTGATGTACTCGCAGAGTGCAGCCCGGCGTTTGCTGAGAAGATCGTCCTGGTGAACTTCAATACAGCAGGTTATGACTGCACAGCATCTGATGAAGAGAAGCAGGCAACTGCAAAGTCCGCAGCTGACTATGTTGATATTTTCGGCGCAGACGTATGTGCAGAGGAATCCTTCCTGGCAGCACTGAAGGCAACCGGCAAAAAGCTGATGCTTTCTTACATCTGCTTCGAGGGAACCAAGAGCAAAGACGATGACATCGCAATGGCTAAGGTCTGCGAAGACAAGGGCGCTGACATGGCTTACCTCGCATATATCGCAAAGGATGATCCGGATGTCATCACACTCGGATATGCTTCCAAAGAAATCGCAGCTTCTGACATCGTCAGCATTCCGGCAACCGTATGGCCGATGGGCGAAGTCGGATTCCAGACCAGAATCCTCTCCGAGAAGGCAGGCAATGACTTCGGTTTCTATCAGCTCGTTGAGCCGGAAGGCGGCCTGTTCGAGAGCTACAACCAGTACAAGAGAATGGTTGCATGCTACGGCCACTATAAGAAACTCCAGAGCCCGATCCAGTACGATATCGACGGACATGTCATGGGCGGCGAGCGCTTCCTTCGCTGCATGATGCTCAAGAAGCGCACCAAAGATGATGTCCTTGCAGAGGCAAAGAGAGTTGCAGCTACCAATCCGGAGATGGTTGAGTGGAGAATCGACTACCTGCTTCCGATGGGAACCACCCAGTTCGTAGCAGATTACTGGATTGACGTTCTGAAACAGATCAAAGAGATCATGCCGAAGGTTCCGATCCTCCTCACCTTCCGTGTCAAGAAAGAGGGCGGCCTGAAGTGGTATCCGGATGAGCAGCGTCTGTTCCTGACCAAGGCTCTGATCAACACAGGTCTCATCGCATACGCTGACACCGAGATCGACAACACACCGGAAATGATCAAAGAGATGCAGGATGTCTGCGCAGCAAACGGAACAAAGCTTGTTGTTTCCCAGCATAAGTGGACACTGACACCGTCTCACCAGGAGATTATCGACACCTTCAAGGAGTGCCTGGACAAAGGATCTGCTCTGCCGAAGTTCTACCTGACAGCTACCAACTACGAAGATGCAGTCAGATGCTCCGAGGCATCCAAGGAAATGCGTGAGACATTCCTGCAGGAGCCGTGCATCATCTGCGCAATGGGCGACACAGGCCTCATCACCCGTACCATGGGCGGCGAGATCGGCGCTGACTTCGAGTTCATCGACATCACAGGCATCCGCGGCGGCGAGGAAGAGGACATCCACTACGTCGACCAGCTTGCTGATATCTTCGGATATTAATTACATCCTTTCGAAATTAACAATTCTAAGTGTTTCTAACCATATAAGCCGGGAAACCAATGCAGGGGCGGCATCAGCCTGAAGCCTGCCGCCCTGCAGAGTCCCGGCCGGAAATGTGAAACAATCCAGATGATTCAGACAGAGATAAGACAGAGAGATAAGGAGAATTGATATGAAAGCTGCTATTTTCGAGGGACCGGGAACCCTGACAGTAAAAGATATTCCGAAGCCGGAAATTACAAAGCCAACAGACGTTATCATCCGCGTTGACGCAGCAAGCATCTGCGGCAGCGACATCCACGGACTGGCAATTCCTCCGGGACAGTACATGAAGCCGGGCATCATCTACGGACATGAGTTCTGCGGAACCATCACCGAGATGGGCGAGGATGTCAAGGGCTTTGAGATCGGCGAGCGCGTAGCAGTCAACCCGCGTGTACGCTGCGGTCACTGCTTCGAGTGCACACACAACAGAGGCGATCTCTGCTCCAATTCCGACCATTACGGTCAGCTGGCTGACGGCGGATTTTCAGAGTTCGCAAAGGTTGACGCAGGCCAGATGTACCACGTCGACCAGGATATTCCGGTTGAGATCGTTGCACAGGTTGAGCCGCTGGCATGTGTCGTCAGCTCCCTGAACAAGGTGACACCTTCACCGGTTGACTACGTAATCCTCTACGGCGCAGGCCCGATCGGTCTTACATTCATCCGTGCCCTGAAGGCATTCGGCGTCAGAAACCTGATCGTCACCGCAAAGGGCGAGGACCGCGTCAAAGAAGCAAAGAACTGCGGCGCTGACATCGTTGTCGACGTTGCAAAGGAGAATCTGGAAGATGTTATGAAGGCAAACTGGCCATTCAAGGCAGACCTGATCATCGACGCAGTCGGCCGCGGCAACATCCTTCCGGAGGCACAGAAGCTGATCAACCCGCAGGGACGCATCCTTCTGTTCGGTCTTGACAACAATGCAAGATCCGAAATTGCACCGGGCGCATTCGTACTGGACGAGATCTCCATCTTCGGCGCACTCGGAAAGGACTTCCCGGGCGCTCTGGAACTGATCCGCAACCCGGAACTGGGACTGGACAAGTTCATCACACACAGACTGACACTGGACAACATCCATGAGGGTATCGAAGCAATGCGCAATAAGAAAGCATGCCGCTGCATCGTATATCCGAACGGACTTCCGGAATAAATGATTGAAATACCATATTGAAATACCATACTAGATCGATGAATATGCGGGCGGCTGTCCTGTGCGGATAAAGTTTCTAACATAGAGTCGGAGCTGTTGCAGTAGCCATGATTACTGCATTGTGGCAGCCGCCTGCATTCTCATAAGACACAAACGGAGGTTTTTACCATGCAGGGAATGATGGATTGTGTTGTATTTACCGAAGTCGGCAAATACGAAATCACACAGAAACCGATACCGCAGCTGAAGCGGCCAAATGATGTGCTGGTCAAGGTTCTTGCCTGCAGTATCTGCGGTACAGATGTACATATTCTGGCAACACCGCCGCAGTATCCGGCAATTCCCGGAACGATCATCGGCCACGAGATCGTCGGCGAAGTCGTAGAATGCGGTGAGTCAGTCACAGGATTCAAGCCGGGCGACCGTCTGATTATGGACAACAACATCGCCTGCGGAACTTGTGAGATCTGCAAGAAGGGCGATTACAATGTCTGCCCGAATATGAAATCAATTGGAATGGAATATGACGGGGCATTTGCACAGTATCTGGTATGCCCGGATACAAACCTCGCGAAAATAAATAAAGATGTACCGATCGACAATGCGATTTTTGCTGAGCCGCTGAATGTGGCAATGGGCGGAATGAAAAAGCTGCACATCATGCCGGGTGATAATGTCGTGATCATCGGCGGCGGCCCGTTCGGCATGTATTTTACAAAACTCTGCAAAATGGCCGGCGCAGGCAAGGTCATCATCACAGGCAGAAGTGAAGCACGCAGAAAATATCTTCTGGAGAGCGGCGCGGACAGAATCGTCAACACGAGAGAAGAGGATCTGAAAGCAGTTGTTCAGGAAGAAATGCCGCTTGGCGCGGATATCACCATTGAGTGTGTCGGCACAACGATTGATCAGTGTATCGACCTGGTACGTCCGGGCGGAACGGTTCTGGTCATCGGTCTCAATGACAAGGCGGAGCAGACCATCAGCCAGCACTGGATCGCACGCAAGGGCATCACAGTTCTCGGCTCTTTCATCGGCGTCAATGTGCTGCAGACAGTCGCGAGCGGCCTGAACAGCGGACAGCTTGATTTCTCTTATATGATTACACACCGTCTGCCGCTGAAGGATTTCGAGATCGGTCTCGAGGCTATGCGAACCAGTCAGGCAATCGAGGTTATCCTCTATCCGTGGGATGACATCAGATAAGTGGGAGGTACAAGATGAAAGAATTACAGATTGGTGTTGTCGGACTCGGCGCAATCGGAAGAGAGCATGTAAAGCGTCTGACAGAGCGCATCACAGGCTGCCGTGTTGTGGCAGTTTCTGAAGTAAACCAGGAAGTCGGCCGCAAGGTCGCGGAACAGTACGGCGCAAAGTTCTATGAGGACGGCGAAGAGCTGATCAACAGCCCTGAGGTTGAAGCAGTCATGGTCACCACGTGGGACCCGGCACACGCACAGTATGTTATGGCCAGCATCAAGGCAGGCAAATATGTATTCTGTGAGAAACCGCTGGCAACAGAGGTTGCAGAGTGCGAAGAGATCATCAGGGCTGAGGAAGCATTTGGAAAGAGAATCGTCCAGGTCGGCTTCATGCGCCGCTTTGATCCGGGCTATGTAGAGCTGAAAAAGACGATCGAAGAAGGCAAGATCGGACTGCCGCTGATCGTACATGCATGTCACAGAAATATGACACACGCAGCAACGATGACATCCGAGATGTCTATCAAGAACTCCGGTGTACACGAGATCGACGTACTCCGCTGGCTGCTGGATGATGACTATGTATCCGGTCAGGTTGTTCTGCCGCGCCAGAGCAGTATTTCCGCAAAGGAAGGTCTGCAGGATCCGCAGATCATGATGCTCCGTACAAAGAAGGGCATCTGCATCGATGTTGAGATCAGTCAGAGTTCAGGCTATGGCTATGACATCCAGTGTGAGGTCGTCGGTGATCTCGGAACCGCAAAGCTGCCGGATCCGCCGCGTGTAATCACCAAGACAGACTGCACGAAGGCATCCGGAATCATGCCGGGCTGGGAGACCAGATTCATCGAGGCATATAACATCGAGATGCAGGACTGGGTAGATACTGTACTTGCAGGCGAGACACCGCACGGTGCATCCGCATGGGACGGTTACATGGCTTGTCTGACGGCAACCATTCTTGGCGAGTGCCGCGCAGAAGGCGGAACAAGCAAAGAGATCACACTTCCCGAGAAGCCGGAATTCTATCAGTAATACAGGATTACGATAATTTTACAGTGATACAGGTATGAAGGTTTAAGAATCGTTGATGTGCATCTGCGGACATTCGGGACACAGAGAATCGAACAAATGGGGTACGAATTGTCCGTGCAAATAAATGCTAAGCAATCTTAAAAAGGAGAAAGGTATGAAAAAGAGATTTTTAGCAGTGGCAATGGCAACGGCAATGGCAGCATCTATGCTGGCAGCATGCGGCGGCAGCAGCGACAGTGCATCCTCCGCAGCAGCATCCGCAGCATCTTCTGCAGCAGAAG
>JAFUCM010000181.1 GCA_017459675.1 Eubacterium sp. | reverse complement strand
TGCAGCGTCAGGCCTGCCGCATCTGGAAGATCATCAGGTGCTGGTTGATACGCTGGAGAAATGGATGAAATAACATTCACGGGTCTACAGAGAAATCTGCAGATCCTTTTTTATACGTGAAAGGGAGTGACGCATGAATGCCAGTCGGCAGCCTTTGCGGCGGATATACCACTGTTCAATCCCCGGGAATGTGCTATAATTTTTTCATAAATGTACATGGATTATCAGAAAGTTGAGATATGCTTTTTGGATTTGGCAGAAAACCGGAGGTGACGTGATGCTGGCGATACTTATCATGATGGCTGCGGTCGTCGCGATTCTATTTACCTACAGAAAGAACAGGAAAAACACCGTAAAGGACGATAAAAATAAAAACCTGCATAAGCAAAGAGCGATGCCGCGGTTTGAGGAACCGACAGCGGCGCAGCGGCTCGAGCACATCTTCGAACCGCAGGATTACAGGCATGCGTTTGAGGCGAATGAACAAAGGATGTCGCGGCTGGCGATCATTTTGATCGGGATTGTTCTGCTTATTGCGCTGATCGCCTTCGCATATACGTATTTAACGCGTATTGACTGGCCCGGCAGATCTTCTTACGAGGAGGGGAAGGTTGTTCTTACTGTTTCAGAGTATGAAGAGCTGAAAGCGCAGGCTGAGGCAAACAACGCAGCAGTTGACAGCTCTGCAGCGCCGGCACAGGCAGAAACGACGATCCCGGAAGAGGAGCCGGCGCCGGCGCGGGCAGGAAGGTCGGCACCGCAGGACCAGGAAACCCCGGATTCGGCTGAGATACAGAAAGCGGACATGTCTGACCTGAGCACAGAAGAAATAAATGCAGTCAGTAAAGCACAGACCTATCTTGAGATCGGCGGATTTTCGAAGCAGGGGCTGATTGATCAGCTTTCAAGCGAATACGGAGAAACGTATTCCGTCGAAACAGCAACCCGTGCGGTGGAATGTATAGAAGAAAACGGCATGGTTGACTGGAACGAGCAGGCATATATGTCTGCGAAGTTATATCTTTCATTCGAGGAGTTTTCCGAGGAGGATCTGGTGGAGCAGCTGTCCGGTGAGTACAGCGAAGGATTCACAAAGGAACAGGCTGAATATGGCGCAGAAAAAGCGCTCGGAGAACAATAAAAATTCGGTGCCTGACCCAATGGCGGGTACAGTGCAGAGCCAAAGACCGAGCTGTTCAAATACACCCATTTCGTTTACAATGAAAGAAACCATTCCATTACAGTCCAACAGGAGGATACGATGATGCTGCACACGATCCCCAGACGTCTCGCGATTCTTTCATTTCTCTTATTTGCTGTCTTTATGATCCCCGCACGTATGCCGGATGGCACCGGTCTGCATGATGCAAATGCTTCCGGCGAAATCTGGATTAACCAGAGCCACATCACCACATCTGAAATCGCGGCATTGCCCGGATACTCTGCAACCGCCGGGTTTGAACTGCGTCAGAACTGTACGATCTATATCGACCAATCTATTTTCATGGGCAGTATTTATACCGGCGAATACAGCCTGACCATCGAAGGTGATACTACGCATAAACTGACGCTGCACGGGATCGCATCGCGCACCGGCGGGACGGCCGGCGATATCACGATGCAGAGCGGCCTTGTGAGCGTTACAAATTATAAGGCGGCAGATGCCGACGACCGATATACGATCCGAACGATCGGCCTTCTCCAGATCAACGGCGGCACACTTCAGGTGGATTCCAGGAGAAATTCAGCTGATCTCACAATCCCGATTCATATGGCTGTCTCCTGCAATCAGTTCATTATGAACGGCGGATATCTGAATATTTACGCACAGGGTTCCGGCAGTGTCAGCTCAAGCGGTCTGCATGTCTACGGGAGCGATCCCGCTGTCATAAAAGGTGGGTCGCTCGATATTGTGACGGACACCGATACCGGGAGTGCATACGGTCTGAATCTGAGAGAAACGACTTCTCTCAAAATCTACGGCGGCTCGCATTCAATGCGCGCAACCGCAAAAAAAGGATCCGGAGATAATGGATCCGGCTATGGCATTTGCGGATATGGCGCGCAGCTTCTGGATATGCAGGGCGGAACTCTCGATACGACAGGATCTGCATACGGCATCTACGGGATTCGAACAAAGATCAGCGGAACTTCGGTTGTGAATGCAAAGGGCGGCAGCAATACATCAAGCTGCGGGATTAGCACAGATCAGTTTGAAGCGTCCGGTCACAGCACCATTACAGCCGAAGGGCAGCGCTATGCGATTCTCATCTCAAAAAAGATTGAGAGCGGCGGAAGTATCAGTATCAGTCCGGAATATCTGCACATTACGGACCCGGCCGGCGGGAGTATCAATCCCACAGGATCCTCCACCGGTAATCCGGTCATCGTTGACACGGCGGGTGTCCCGGCAAAGAAAGCAGTCATCGACTATGACGACGAAATCAAGAAAATAACAGTCACAGCATCGCCGTCTGCCGTCACAAAAGGGAAACAGTACACCATTGAATGTACCGCGGCAATTGACGGCTTCGCACATACGGATTCATTTAAGTGGACCATTTCGGGAAATAAATCTGCCAATACCACGGTGTCTTCCTTTGGCACGGTTATCATTTCTGCGGACGAGACTGCGGACAAGATCAAGATTCGCGCCGCGCTGAAGAACAACACCGCGTATTACGGAGAAACTGAAATTACGCTGAAGAATCCCGAAGGTGTGCCGGCGGCCGGCACAAGTGCAAAAGATGCCGGAACACTCGTGAATGAGAACGCCTCCGGCAGCATCTCAGAAGCAACCGTAAACCGGCTTCCGGTCGACAGGAGCCTTCCTAAAATCAATTCGTCGACGCTCTCGACCACCGGAAATTTCAAAAAGAAGCAATTGACGCTGCAATACAGCAAGGTCAGCGGCGCGGAAAATTACATCATCGGATACCGGCTGGCCAATGCAAAAAATAAGAACTGGAGATACCTGACGGCCGGCAGGAAGACTTCCTGCATCATCCGGAATCTGAAGAAAAAAAGTCTGATTCAGATACGCGTCGCTGCATATAAAAACGGAAGAATCGGCCCCTGGTCCAATATCTGCTATCGCTATTTTATCAACGCAAAGGCAGCCGTAAAACGCAGCGGCAAACGCATAACGGTCAAGAT
>JAFUCM010000180.1 GCA_017459675.1 Eubacterium sp. | reverse complement strand
TGCCAGAATACCAGGTTCCATCGGGGTATTGGCCGGCTGGCGGTCAATGATTCCCGGCGCCGGCTGTTCGACCGGTCTGTACCCGTCACTTTTTATCTCGCCAAATCCGTCAATCGGCATGCCGAGCGGATTGACCACACGGCCGAGGAACGCATCGCCGACCGGAACACCTGCTGTTTTTCCGGTGCGCCGCACTTCTGTTCCTTCGCTGATTTCATCATCTTCTTCAAATAAAATACAGCCGATCTCATTTTTGCGCAGCTCCTGCACCATGCCGCGTGTACCGGTCGCAAAAATCAGGATTTCTCCGTAGGTCGCGTGATCCAGACCGCTGATGGTGGCAATGCCGTCACCGACAGTCAGGACCTTACCCATCTCCTGCGGCATTACCTGCGGCTGCCAGTTGTCAACAGTTTCCCGGATCAGCGAGATAATGTTATCTGTTTTCGTGGGAATATTCTGCAGCTTCTCTTTGAGCTGCTGCAGCTTGCCCTCCGCTGTCCAGTCGTAGACCTCAGCACCCACCTCCAGACGGAATCCTGACGCATAAGCAGTGCTCTGCTTCCATACCAGGGAGACATCTTGTCCGTACTGTTTTCTTAAGAATGCTTCAAAACGCCTCTCCTGCCATTTACTGGGCGGTGAAAGCGAATAGAGTACGGCTGTTTCAGCCGTCTCCTTCCGTTTGAAACGCATCATTTATTATCTCCTTCTACTGTATCCAGGAACTGATCAAAGCTGTCGGATACTTCCGGCGACTGAATGATCTTCTCTGCCGCCTCGGATACAATCTCTGTAATCTCTTTCTGTGCGCTCTCGATAATCTGATCATGCTCGGCAGTTGCGCGCGCGCGTGCTTTTTCGATGATCTGGTTTGCCTCTTCCTGGGCCTGCTCCAGACGCCTCGCGCGGTCTTCCTTCATCTTACTTTGTGCCTTTTCCCGCATGTCAGTAATCTCGTCGTCAGCCGCATTTAACTTCTCTTCATATTCCGCCTTTGCAGCTTCCGAGCGGGCAAGATTCTCATTTGCCGTATTTTCCATATTCTGATAATACTCGACGCGCTTGCGCATGAAGTTCCGCACCGGCTTGTACAGCAGGAAATAGAGTATTGCAAAGAGAATGACAAAATTGAGCAGATGCAGAAAGATCTGCTGAAAATCAATATTTAATGGCATACTCGTTCACCCGCTTTCTTACAATACGAAGATGACAAGAATCGCAACAATCAGAGCATAGATGATCGCGGTCTCAATGAAGACAAGACCGAGCATCAGCGTTGTACGAATATCTCCGCTCGCTTCCGGCTGTCTGGAAATACCTTCGGCAGATTTGGAAATCGCCATACCCATGCCGATGCCGCCGCCCAGCGCACCGAGACCGACGCAGATACCAGCCGCAAGCGCTTTGGATCCGTCCGCACTTGCTGCACTTTCTGTTACTTCTCCAGCTTCTGTACTGACAGCTGCATCCTCACCGGCCGCACGAACCGTGTGAACCGCTACCGGAACTGCGAGGATTCCAATGATTACCAGGAGCAGCAGAACTGCTGACATTCTTCTGTTTAACTTTTTCATGATGCACTTACCTCCGAAATAGTAGTTTCCTGTTTTTTCTTTTTTACTTTAGGCTTTTTCTCATGCTTTTCCGATACTTCTCCATAGAAGAGCGACGTCAGCATCGTCAGGACATATGCCTGGATCAATGCATGCAGCAACGTAAACATGACGCCGACAAATACCGGAAGTCCTATACTGAGATTGAAGTAATAATACACAAGCTCCGTAACCAGTGCGCCGGAAAGGAGTGCACCAAACAATCGGAAACTCATGGAAATCGGAAGGGAAAAATCCTTCAGTGTCTGTCCGACGCCCTTAAGTCCGTTTCCGATAATGCCGCCGGAAAGGATAATGCAATAGGAAAGCACGCCCAGACAAATCGCCCCGTTGATATCAGAGAGCGGCGCCGGCAGCGAAATGGTATGTCCTGCTGTCGTCACTGCCTGAACACCGAAGAGTTCAAACAGGGTCCCGATAAAAATATAAACACCTGCCGTAAAGATATATGCGCCGAGACAACCATTTCTGTGCGGACTGTTGGATTTCGCCAGTCCCTCGAAAAGTCCTACCGCCTCCTCGAGGAGCAGCTGGAATTTCCCGGGCACCATCTTGAACCGCGGGATCACAAAGATCCTCACAATCAGTGCAAACACAAAGATAATCGCTGTCACGGTAAATGCCGAGATCAGACCCGGATTGACCTCTTTCAATCCGAAAAGACTGATCTTATTCGATCCATGCAGCACGGCGTCTCGCATGGTTTCCTGAATCGACTCGTGCTTTGCAGCCGTCGGTGTCAGGAAAACGCCGGCCAGCATGGCAGCAAACGCGACAACGAAAACCACGATGCTGATGCTTCTAGTCTTCTTACTCATATCGATTCCTCATCGTCGGCCGGATTCCGTTATTCACACAGTCCGGCATTCTGCCGCATCCCGCGGGGGATCTCCCATCAATACAGAGAACTCCGACAGCTTCAAATACGGCTGGTCTGCAGCTACAATGACATTCTATCACAGTAGCATTATCATTTCATCTTGTTTTTTCTTATGTACATTTACGCGCGATTATGTAATTTGTCTGATAACTCAAAATTGCAACACACAATTCCGGAAATCGTTTCATAATGTTTTGACGATTGATTTGTCAATA
>JAFUCM010000179.1 GCA_017459675.1 Eubacterium sp. | reverse complement strand
CAGCCGATATGGTGAAGAAAGCAGGCTGTTCTTGAGTTCTTCACCGTCGGCACTTAAGCCGCAGCGTTTCTGACAGGTTCAGTCAAGGGTGGCGTACGCATCCAGTAACCATCAATCACACAGAAAAAGTGATTGACCCGAAAATCCAGTAAATCACGGGAGTTTTGACGTTTTCTTATTAGAATTTATGATGGGCTAATAACGTTTGGAAATGGCATGAAAAATAATTGTAAAAATGAGTCAATGAGAAACGTCCCCATTGACTCATTGACGCATTACAGAAAACTTGTCGAAGCAGAGCGGATGCCTTCATGTTCCTCGAGAAATATGTGCAGCTGTTCCATTGTGATCAGGCGCTTGGTTTTGATGGTAACACTGTAGTGTGTGTGAAGGTCATCTGATTTGCTGATGCTGTAACTGGTGAGCTTGCCGTTGTTGTCTTTGACGAATTCACTCAGAATCTGCTGGAATTTTACGTTGTTGTCGACGATAAATTCAAGAAAGTTATTCGAGAAGGAGTCAGAGGCAATCGTGAATTTATGCATAATTACCTGGAACATTGCAACAATGAGTGTGACAAATACACCGATGAAATACATGCCGGAGCCGATTGCAAGTCCGATGCCCGCGGTTGCCCAGAGGCCGGCAGCGGTAGTAAGCCCCTTTACGATATTTTTGTTTCGAAAAATGGCACCGGCACCGAGGAAACCGACGCCGCTGATAACCTGTGCGGCGATGCGGGCCGGATCTGCGCCGCGCAGTCCGCTGAGCAGTTCGCCGGATGAATCTGTTAAATCGACAAATCCGTATTTGGAAACAATCATGATCATGGCGGAGGCACAACAGACAATCAGATGTGTGCGGACACCGGCTTCCTTGAAGCGCAGACTGCGCTCATAACCGATCAATGTGCCGCATACACATGCGACCAGAATCCGGAGCAGAAAATCAAGTATTTGTTCAATCGTAAAAAAATCAAAGATCTGAAATGCATATGGCATAAGACAGGTTCCTCCTTCAAAGGTGCTGCGTGGAATCTCTCTGTTTAATAGTTTACCACAGAACAGAAGCTGATAGAACATTTTTTGCCGGACTGTTGCCGGATTCCCGGATTCGTCTGTTTCGAAAATGGATTTTATGTTATGATTTACAGAACCGGGCGGACCGTGGAGAAATGTTCCGGCTGCCTGTGAAGATTATGACAAGCAGTATGAAACGAATGAAAAAACGACAGAGCAGAACGACAGAAGAAAATGAATGGAGAAGACGATAGAATGGATCGCAATATGACAGATATTTCCCGGCCGGATCCCGCAGAGCGGCAGATCAAATCAGGCTTTGTAGCACTGATCGGCCGGCCGAATGTGGGGAAATCGACGCTGATGAACCACCTGATCGGCCAGAAGATCGCGATTACCTCGCGCAAGCCGCAGACAACCCGCAACCGGATTCAGACGGTGTACAACAGTGAACGGGGACAGATCGTGTTCCTGGATACACCGGGCATTCACAAGGCAAAAAACAAGCTGGGCGAATACATGGTTTATGCGGCAGAGAGTACCATCCGCGATGTGGATGCCGTGCTCTGGCTGGTGGAACCTGACAGCTATATCGGGGCCGGCGAGAAGCACATTGCCGCGATGCTGGCGAAGTCAAAGCTGCCTGTGATTCTCGTGATCAATAAGATCGACCGGGTCAGGAAGGCGCAGATCGGGCCGGCGATGGATCAATACAGGGGTCTCTGCCCGTTTGAGGATATTATACCGGTATCCGCAAAACTCGGCAGAAATCTCGATACCCTGCTGGACACGCTGTTCCGGTATCTTCCGTACGGACCGCGCTTCTTTGATGAGGATACCATTACGGACCAGCCGGTCCGCCAGATCGCTGCCGAGATGATCCGGGAGAAGGCGCTGCGTTCGCTGGGCGACGAGGTGCCGCACGGGATCGCCGTGACGATCGAGTCTATGAAGACACGTCCCGACGGTCGCATGACGGATATCGAGGCGAGCATTGTCTGCGAGCGTGAATCGCACAAAGGAATCATTATCGGGAAAAGCGGGGCAATGCTTAAGAAAATCGGATCAGAGGCCCGCCCTGACATCGAACAGCTGCTGGAGACGAAGGTCAACCTGAAGCTGTGGGTAAAGGTGCGCAGAAACTGGCGGGACAGCGATATTCTGATGAAGAATTACGGGTATGACAAGAAAGAGCTGAAGTGACAAACTTATATTCTTTAAAGTAATAATGCAAACAGAGAGAAACTGAAAGGGAAGAGTGCGCATGCGCACTCTTCAGACTGTAGACAAAGTCCAGAGCAAAAGCTCTGGACTTTGTTATGTAAGTACGGAAAGAAACCGCCGCAAATGGTATAATAATAGTATCAAATCTAAGGCGGTAATCCTATCATGATGACGCAGAATGCAGAAAAAAAGCGGGAACAGGTTCAGATGTTTTGTATGGACGATCTGGTACCGGAGAACCATCTCCTCCGGCTGATCGACAAGGCCATCGATTGGACATTCATCTATAATCTTGTCGAGGATAAGTATTCTCCGGATTTCGGTCGTCCGAGCATGGATCCGGTCATGCTGATCAAAATCCCCTTTATCCAGTATCTCTATGGGATACGAAGCATGCGGCAGACAATCCGGGAGATCGAAGTCAATGTCGCTTACCGGTGGTTCCTTGGTCTGGAGATGCTCGATCCGGTCCCGCATTTTTCCACTTTCGGAAAGAACTATTCCCGCCGCTTCAAGGATACTGACCTGTTCGAACAGATTTTTGAACATATCCTCTCCGAGTGTTATAAATATAAGCTGGTAGATCCCACGGAAGTCTTCGTCGATGCTACTCACGTCAAAGCACGAGCGAATAATAAAAAGATGCGGAAACGCATCGCACAGCAGGAGGCAAAGTTTTACGAGGAACAACTCAAAGAAGAGATTATCGCCGATCGTGAAGCACATGGCAAAAAGCCTCTGAAAGATAAAGACGATGACAAAAAGGGCGGGACTGGCGTCGGAAAAGAGATTAAGGAAAGCACTTCCGATCCCGACAGCGGCTGGTTTCACAAGGGAGAACACAAACAGGTTTTTGCTTATGGTGTGGAGACTGCCTGCGATAAGCATGGATGGATTCTCGGGTACAGCGTACATCCCGGGAATCAGCATGACAGTGTAACATTTCCAGTACTGTATAACAAGATCAGGGATATCGGCATAGAAACGATGATCGTGGACGCAGGGTACAAGACACCAGCCATTGCAAAGATGCTGATCGATGACGGCATCAAACCGCTTTTCCCATACAAGCGTCCCATAACAAAAGAAGGGTTTTTCAAAAAATACGAATACGCCTATGACGAGTATTATGACTGTTATGTCTGCCCGAATGGAAAGACACTGGAATATTGTACAGCAAACAGGGAAGGATATCGGGAGTACAAGAGCTGCGGAGCGGTCTGTGAGCATTGTCCATATCTGACACAGTGTACGGCAAGCCGGGATCATGTAAAGGTCGTCACCCGGCATGTGTGGGAGCCATATATGGAGTTGGCGGAAGATATCCGTCATACGCTTGGGATGAAGGAACTTTATCAACAGAGGAAGCAGACCATCGAAAGGTTATTTGGGACAGCCAAAGAGAATCACGGTTTCCGATACACCCAGCAATACGGAAAAGCCCGGATGGAAATGAAGGTCGGGCTTACTTATGCGTGCATGAATCTGAAAAAACTGGCTAGAATCCTGAAGCGAAGAGGATGGCTGCCAGAAGCATCCACTTCATTTTTCCTTCGATTTCACGTTTTACTTCAAAATCGGATCACAAAAAGAAAAGTCGTGCTCGGCCTTGCGGCTTAAACACGACTTTGTCTTCAGTCTGAAGAGTGCGCATGCGCACTCTTTTTTTGTCCGGAGTCAAAAAATGCGCGAAACTGCCCTGCTGTCACATGAGAATTTGCCGGAAAGACGTCAATATATTCATAATAGCCCGGAAGATTTCGTTATAGAATAAAACCAACAGCAGAAAGGAGGCGCGGGATGGAGTATACATGTAACAATATGGTGAATCTCAGAGGTGTTGATTTTGGCGGCGGTACGTTCCGCCGAATTGTATCCATAGTGCCGGAGGTAAAAACGGAAGCTGTGCAGCAATTAGCACAGGCGCTGGCCGGACCGGCGGATGCCGTGGAAGTCTGCACAAGGAATTATGGAAGTCTGAGCGAACTGGCTGACGTACTTGAGACGGCAGAATGTGTGGAAAATCGAACCAGACCTTTGATTCTTAATCTGAATGAAACTGGCCGGGATCAGGTGCATTTAGAAGCAGAACGCGCTGTGCTGGCGCTGACTTGTGTACAGAAAAAACTGGTCGATGCTGTCGACATCAGCATTGAGGATCCGGAACTTCTGCGTAAGGTTTGCGATGAGACGGCCGGGGCAGATCTATGCAGAATTACATCCGTGCGTGTCTACGCAGGAATCGGATCAGAAGATAAAGCGGCCCGGCAGATCATTGCGATGGAAGAAACGGGTGCAGATCTTATCAAGGCAGAATATCTCGCAAATGATGATGTAGATCTGATTAAAGCAGCACGTGTATCTGAGCGTTTGAAAGAAGAATCTTTGATTTCCCATCCGGTTTGTATTTCCATGCTGGGTGATGTCGGGTTGATGCAGCGGGTTCTTGCAGACCGCTGCGGCTGTGATTTCGGATATACGGTGCTCGCTGCAGGAGCAGAAGGAATGCTTCTGGAGACAGAAGAGCAGAACCGGATTATGCGGGAACTGTTTTACAGAGAAGACTGATGAACGCAGAGGACCGGTCTTTCTTGCTGCGCGTGCGGCGTGCAAGGTAAGAAACGGGGCTTGAAGTGTTTCAGGAGAGGAGGCTGGAATGAGAACACAAAGTATGGTTCAGTTTGATAAAAAGGGACGCGTGTTTGGCGGAGAGAATTTTTATTCCTGTCTTATGGTGAAGGAAGGAACCAGAGAAAGTATTCTGGAATCCGCCCGCCGCGTTATGGAGTATCATCCTGATCTGGTCGAGTGGCGTCTGGATTATGTACTGCCTATGGAAGATACAGATTTTGCGGAAGAAATGCTGGTGGAAACGGCCCGGCAGCTTGCAGATGTGCTGGACGGCGTCCCGCTGTTAATTACATTCCGGGTAAAGGAAGAAGGCGGCATCAGGAAGTACCCCAGGGAACTGCGGCTCCGGATGGTAAAGGCGTGTATCCGTACAGGTTTAATTGATTTTATTGATGTAGAGATCGGAAGCGATCAGGCTTATGTGGATGAGATCAGGGAAGCGTGTGCGCCGCACGGCGCAAAACTGATTCTCTCGTACCATAACTGGGAAACCGTTCCGGAAGAAGCTTTTTTGATCGAGAAAGTAAAAGAGGCGATTGAAAAGGGAGCGGACATTCCGAAGCTGTACACGACTGCGAATACCTATGAGGAGGCCCTCCGCGTAATGCAGACAGCGGTAAAGGTCAGAAAAGAGGGGATTGCCGGGGGACCGATGATTTTCTGCGGCATGAGTCACAGTACACTTCTGACACGCGTCATGGGAGGCGACGTGGCAAATGATTTTGTGTACTTGACGATTACAGGTGAAAAAGGCGGTGTGGAAGAGGATGTTCGTTATTATAATGAACTTCGCGAGGTGTTCCATATCTGAAAAGAAACACTGTGAATTTTGCGGACTGCAAAAATCACACTGTTTCTTCTGTATACCGTGTTAAAACTTCCTTCCGGTACCGGGTAGGCGTTGTATTCAGGATGTTGGAGAAGGTTCTGCTGAACTGGCCGGGCGTTTTGAAACCCACGTCACTTGCAATATCTGAGATGGTTTTTCCGGTTTCTACCAGCAGAAACTGCGCTTCGCCGATACGGCGGCGGAGCAGATACTGGATCGGCGGATAACCGATTGCTTTTTTGAATGCGCGCGTCATGTAGTACTTATTCAGATTCAGGGCGGATGCCATATTGTCCAGAGAAATATCATCGCGGTAATGTTCGTCGAGATAATGACATAATTCCTGTGCGATGTGCTCGTGTGCTGCGAACGGTTGTCCCGCGGCGGACCCTTGCGAAAACGGTCGGATCTGTCGTAGCAGGATGCTGAGTGCGGAAAGCATCAGGTGATTGGCCGTTTCGATGGCAAAGTCGTCAGCATATGTAAGTTGCTGGCTTACCAGCTTAAAAAGCGTTTCTGCTTCCCGGCAGGCTTCGGGAAACTGCAGAACCGGATGCATTCCTTCCGGAATCAGCGCATTTTCACGCAATCCGTGAACATGGAGATTTTTGATACCGATGCTGTAGTATTCCAGATCCGGAGTCAGTCCGAAGTTCTGTTCGTGAGAAATGCCGGCGTTGACTGCCAGAATATCCCCTTCCTTCAGTATATAAGACCGGCCGTCGACGATCGATACACAAAACCCCCGGATCACGATGCCAAGTTCCAGTGCATTCTCGTGTACATGGACACAGCGGACATCGGGATCATGTGCGCCATAGATTCGGTAGAAATTGAACAGGCGCGGGGTGCGCCCTGCTTCAAAAACGGATGCATAACGGCTTTTGATCAAATACTGCTTCATGGATTACTCTTTCAAAATCAGATTGGTAGATTCACGCTCGATCAGAACCGGCTGAAAGAGATAATTTGCATCAAACTCCGGATTTCTGATCAGGTGCAGGAGATTTTCCGCTGCTTTTTCGCCGAGCCGTTCTTTCGGATAGCATATGCTGGAGATCGGAACGCCGTGAATATACTGGTTGGAATCATCATATCCCATCACGGCGAGCTGATCGGGGATTTTGACCCCCATTTTCAGCAGCGTGGGGAGAATCCGCATCGTCATCAAATCGTTGTAGAAAAAGACGGCTGTGCACGAAAGGATCTTTTGGCAGATCTCGGTCAGACGTGCCTCGGACATGAAATTCTGATCTTCTTCCACACACCAGTAAATCAAGTCATCGTTCAGCGGAATTCCGTGATCTGTCAGTGCGCGCGCATATCCCTGGTAACGCAGCATTCCCTGAATTGCGTCTAACATACCGACGTGGAAAATTCTTCGGTGTCCTTTTGCGATCAGGTGTTCTGCTGCCATGTAGCCGCCATTGAAGTCGTCGATGGCGACGTAAGGGATATCGGTCTCGCGGTAATAACCGTCGATCAGCACGACGGGCATACGGGACCGGAGTTCCTCGAGCAGCTCGGGATTGTGACGCGGAAGTGCCGCCTTGGCGACTTCCATGATCACACCTGCATAACTGCCGCTCAGGACGTTCCGGATCAGCTGGTCCTGATGGTCGATCCGGATGTTGGAGGCAAAGACGCTGCTTGTATACCCGTTCCGGGTCAGTACAGCATTGATGCCGACACTTTTATAGGGAAAGATATAACTGTCGAGTTTGCCCAGAATCAGCGCGACATTTTTGTTCCCCGGGTTTGCGGAGGAGCGTCTGCTGTCAGAGACAAACGTGCCGCGTCCCTGCTCAGAATACACCAGATCCTTTTTGGAAAGGTATTCCAGTGCGTTCCGGATTGTCTGCCGACTGACCTGAAACTGCTGCATCATCTCTTTCTCTGAGGGCAGCTGCTGGTTTGGCAGCCAGGTCTGGTTTAAAATCTGTGCTTCAATGTAATCTGCGATGGTTAAATATTTAGGCATAAGCACGTCCATTCTTGTCGATACGACATGGATTAAAAATTATAGTTGTATTATATACCATTCCTAAATAAAATACAAGTAAAACAAAAACAAAATACATGTACGCGAACAACTTATATTTAAAACAACGAAATCAAAATGCGTTATGCGAAGAAATCAGTGCCGAAGTGACGTGATTTTGTGTTTATTGCATATAAGTCGGCAGATACAGCCTAGTATATATGGTATTTATGTGAAAACTGCACAAAGGATGTCGCTTAAAATTGTAGAAAACACGTATTGAAAAAAATAACAGAATGCTGCATTATAAAGACACAATTCAAATACGTGTTCTGAGGGGATACGGTGTTGATGTTATTGATTTAATTAAATGTTCAATTAAGACAATTTCGACGCCGCAGACACTTTCTTGGGCACAGTTGTTCTCGGGAAGAAAGGAGAATGGGAATGAAGAAAAAGATTTTGGCAATGATTCTGACGCTTGGTATGGCTGTCAGCCTTGCAGCATGTGGTTCTTCCGGAAGTACCGGATCCTCTGCGGCATCAAGTGCAGCAGAAGAAGCAGCTTCCGCAGCAAGCGAAGCAGTCAGCGAAGCTGCAGCAAGCAGCGCGGCCAGCAGCGCAGCTGAGGAAACCGCTGAAGCACCGGCTGAGGATGCCGGCGAAGAAGCAGCAGCTCCGGCAGCAAGCGGAAGCGGAACCATCGTATTCTCTACCAAAACGATCACAAACAATGAGTTCCAGAGAATCATGGTTGAAGAGTGCCAGAAGGCAGTCGAGGCAGCCGGCTACACATTTGAGCTGACACTTTCCGGTGATGAGCTCGCAGTCGCAAAACAGGTTGAGCAGGTTGAGAACGCGATCAACCGTAAGGTAGACGGTCTGATCATCGCTCCGATGGATGGTTCTTCTCTGATTCCGGCACTGCAGAAGGCAAAAGATGCCGGCATCCCGGTTATCATCATCGATGCGTCAATTGACGAAGGAAATGAAGATCTCTTCCTTTCCCACGTAGGATCCAACAACTATGCGATCGGCTATGAAGCTGCAAAACAGATGGTCGACAAGATCGGCGAAGGTAAGGTTTGTACCGTACGCGGCGCTGCAGGTGCAATGGGCGGCGAGCTTCGTGCAGCAGGCTTTGAGGCAGGTATTAAAGAACTCGGCGGCGGCAAGGTTCAGCTCGTTAACCAGCAGAATGGTAACTGGCTCTCTGACGTAGCTATGCAGGTTACAGAGAACATGCTGGCATCCGATCCGGATATGGCAGGCATCTTCCTCTGCTCTGATGGTATGCTTTCAGGTGTTATCTCCGCAGTTCAGAACCGCGGCCTGAATCCGGCAGACCTCTGCATTATCTCAGTTGACGGCAACATTTCCGCACTTGACGCAATCAAGAAGGGTGACCTGTACGGATGCGTCGCACAGTATCCGGGCAAAGAAGGCCAGATCAGCGGCGAGATCATGACACAGCTGCTTTCCGGTGAGATCAAAGAGGAAGAAGTTGAGAAAGAGACAGATCCGGGATACTTCTTCATGAGCCCGGACAACATCGAGGAGTCTGAATCTGTAGCTTACTAAGAAGGGTGAAAGGCAGACAGCATTGTTTCGGCACCCCGGAGAAATGAGGCGGCCCGGGTGGGGAATCCCATCCGGGCCGCTTTCTGGCAGAGGACAGATTCGCAGGCTTGAGGGATACCTGAGATAGGAGTGAGATAACGTGCAAAAGAGTAAAATAAAAACAAAATATATTATATATGCACTGGTGATTATTGCACTGTGTATTTTCGGAAGCCGCATTCCCGGATTCTTTACGTTTACCAATATTATGAATGTAACAAGACAGGCTTCTACGATCGCGATCTGTGCACTTGCAATGACACTGGTTCTGATTATCAAGGGAATTGACCTCGGAACCGGCGGTGTCATGGCTTTCTGTGCGATGGTCAGTGCGTTTATGATGCTCAGAGGGATTAATATTTTTATCGCGATGATAACGGGTGCGCTGGTCGGCCTGGTGATCGGAATTATCAATGGTCTTCTGGCTGCGAAGATCAATATTCCGCCATTCGTAGCTACCTACGTAACGGGTCAGATTACGCTGGGTCTTGCACTGGTCGTCGGTAAAGGAAGCTCGATCAGCGGGCTGCCGGCTTCTTATTCTGCAATCGGAAATAACCTGGTGATCGGCATCCCGATCAATACCTGGATTATGGTCGCACTTCTGGTGATCACAACGGTTATTTTGAAATATACAAGAATGGGAAAACACATCTATGCACTCGGCGGCAGTGAGAGCGTTATTAAGACAGAGGGTATCAATCCGGATGTGATCAAGGTTTTTGCCTTTGCACTCTGCGGACTGTATTCTGCAATTGCCGGAATTCTGCTCTCGGCACAGATGGCGACGGTGCATCCGACACAGGGCTCTACCTATCAGCTCGATGCAGTTGCGGCCTCCCTGATTGGCGGTGTCAGCATGCTCGGCGGCGAGGGTGCTGCGTGGATGTCGGTTCTCGGCGCGCTGATTATCGGATTCTTGCGGAATTCTCTGGACATGCTCGCAATTGATCCGTTCTATCAGAACCTGGTTGTCGGCGCTGCGATTATCCTGGTGGTAGGCGCAAGCGTTTACAGCAGAAACAAGGCACTGAAGACGGCGAAGGTATTCTAATAGACGGAGGGAGAACATATGGCTGAAACAACCCAGGTCGCTGTCGAAAAAATCACAGGCAGACAGCGTGCAAGAAATTTTGTAAAGGGATACGGTAATATTATCATCTTTGCCGCCGTCTGGGTGGCCGGGATGATTATACGGCCGGGAACATTTATTACAGGAACCAATATGCTTGGCATTATCAACCAGGCAGCGATCGCGGCGATCTGCTGTCTCGGTATGACATTTGTCCTGATGACCGGAGGTATTGACCTTTCCGTCGGATATCTGCTTGGATTCTGTGCTTATATCTTTGGATGGACGACAGTTTCTGTGGGAATGCCGGTATTTATCGGCGTTCTGATCACGCTGGCAGTCGGCGCATTCTTCGGTTTTGTCAATGGTTTTCTGGTTCAGATCATGAAGATACCGGCATTCATTGTAACACTGGGAACCGGATATATTATTTTCGGTATTGCGCAGATTGTCAGTAATGGTAAGGCGATTACGCCGCTTCCGGACAATGTACTGGCAGTCGGCCGTGCGAGATTCCTCGGCCTTTCTTCAATGGTCTGGATTATGCTCCTGGTCGTTGCAATCTGTTTCTTTATTCTGCACAAGACAACCTTCGGCCGCGCGCTGACATCGGTCGGACTGAACAAGGAAGCGAGTGCGCTTTCCGGCATCAGCGCAAACTTCACGACCATTATGGTATATGTGATCTGCGGAATCTCTTCCGCGCTCGGCGCAATTCTGATGGCAGCCCGCGTCAACAACTCGGTCTGCACAATGGGAGGTACGGAATTTACCTTTACGGCGATCACCGCTGCAGTTCTCGGCGGTGCAAGTCTGTTCGGCGGCATCGGAACGGCATGGGGTTCCGTTCTCGGTGTCCTGACAATTTATACGATTCAGAATATTCTGGGACTGATGGGCGTGAACTATTATATGTACACGGCTGTACAGAGTATCATCATCCTGATCGCGATTATCTTCGAAAACGTCAAGAACAGGCTGTTGCAATAAGGGGGCGGTATTATGGCTGAAAAAATCCTTGAGATGAAGCACATCACGAAATATATTTTCGATGCATATGGAAAAAAGATTGCCGGCACAACCGTCAAAATCCTCTCAGACGTCAATTTTGATCTGGAACCGGGCGAGGTTCATATTCTTGTCGGCGAGAACGGCGCAGGAAAATCGACGCTGATGAAGGTTCTCGGCGGCAATATTCCGGCAGATGAGGGCGAGATGATTCTGGAAGGACAGAAATATGTCGTCAGCGGACCGCGCGAAGCCCGTGAGAAGGGTGTGGCATTTGTTCACCAGGAACTGAACCTCTGCCTCAATCTGGATATTGCTCATAACATTTTCCTCGGCCGGGAGCCGAAAAAGAACGGCTTTGTGGATCATAAATACATTTACCAGAAGAGCCGTGAATATCTGGATGAATTCGGATTTTCCGATATCAATCCGCGCACGATGGTCCGTGACCTCTCTACGGCGCGCCAGCAGGTTGTCGAGATTGTAAAAGCACTGTCCTATGACTCCAAGATTCTGATTCTGGACGAGCCGACAGCGTCACTGACCGCCAGCGAGATCGATCACCTGTTTGATCTGATCCGCTCGCTGAAGAGCAGGGGCGTGAGTATGATCTATATCTCGCACCGCATGGACGAGTTTAATGAGATCGGCGACAGGCTGACAGTACTCCGTGACGGCCAGTCGATTGAGACAATGTCCATGAAAGACTATGACTACGATAAGGTCGTAAAACTTATGGTCGGCCGCACCATCACCAACATGTTTGAGTGTGAGCACGTGCCGGGTGATGAGGATGTTCTGCGTGTAGAAGGATTTAAAATCGGACCGAACACAGATCCGATTGACTTCCATGTCAGAAAGGGTGAGATCGTCGGCATGGGCGGCCTGGTCGGATCCGGGCGTTCTGAGCTTGCCCGCGGTATCTTCGGCGTGCGCGATTACTTTGGCGGCAAGATCTATTACCGCGGCGAGGAATACGTGAAACCGACGGCGATCAAATCCATCGAAAAGGGAATTGCGTATCTCTCAGAGGACCGTAAAATCGACGGCCTGATTGTTGAGAAAGATATCAAAGAGAATATTTCGATGGCATCCATTAAGAAGCTCTTTAAGAACCATATCATCAACAGCCGTCTGGAGCGCCAGGAAGCTGCGACGAAAATCAAAGAGCTGAATGTCATCTGCCGCTCTATGAACCAGCTGGTCAATACGCTGTCCGGCGGAAATCAGCAGAAGGTGCTTTTCGCGAAATGGCTGGAAAGTAATCCGGATCTTCTGATTCTGGATGAGCCGACCAGAGGTATTGATGTCAATGCAAAGGCAGAGATTTATTCGATTATGGATAAGATCGCTCAGCAGGGTGTGGCAATCATCATGATTTCTTCTGAGCTGCCGGAGCTGATTGGTATGAGTGACCGCATTTATGTCATGCGGCGCGGAAGCATTTCTCTGGAGATTACAGAGAAAGAAGAGATGACACAGGAGCGGATTCTGGCGAACACACTGTAAAAACCAAGACTGTCCGGGGGAGGAGTTTGCCTCGAAACAGCCGAATGCCATAGAAAAGGCGGAAGGGATAACTATGTTAAGAATCGGACTGGTAGGAGCGGGCGGAATCGGCCGCATGCACACAGATATTATCATGAACGAAATCACCAGCGCGAAAATCACTGCGGTGAGTGACATTGTTCCGGCAAATATTCAGAAGGTAACAGATAAGTATCCGGATGTTAAGGTGTTTGAAGACCCGCATGAACTGATCCGCAGCGATGAGATCGACGCGGTGCTCGTGGCCACATGGGACGGAAATCATGAAGAGTTTGTTGTTTCCAGTATCAAAGCCGGGAAGTATGTTTTCTGCGAAAAACCGCTTTCCAACACGGCTGCAGCCTGCATCAACATTATCAATGCAGAACTGGAGGCGGGAAAGAGATATCTGACGGTCGGTTTCATGCGCAGATATGACCCGGGTTACAGACAGATCAGGGAGGCCATTGTTTCCGGCGAGATCGGTGCGCCGCTGCTGCTGCATGAGCAGCACAGAAACGCGATGCCGACGACCGGTGAGAAGCATACGACCGATATGTCTGCGAGCGGGGCACTTGTGCATGAGTTCGATGTGACACGCTGGCTGATTGATGACGAGTATGAGACAGCACAGCTGATCTGTCCGAAGAGTACACGGAATGCAGATCCGGATCTGATTGATCCGCAGATGGTAATTCTGCGTAGCAAGAGCGGTGTTCATATCGATCTGGAAATATATATGAACTGCCGGTATGGATATGATATTCACTGTGAAGTCGTCGGTGAAGAGGGAACGGCACAGCTTCCGGATCCGGCAAAGGCTTATATCCGGAAAAACAGCAATCGCGGCTATTTTATTGATCCGGACTGGATTGCGCGATTCCCGGAAGCGTACGTCACAGAACTCAGAGAGTGGTTTGCCTGCGTAGAAGCGGATGAACAGAAGGGCCCGACGGCGTGGGACGGCTATGCGGCAGCTGCAGCGGCTGAGGCATGCAGGAAATCACGTCTGGAAGGCGGCACTGTAGTCCCTGTCGAGATGATCGAACGCCCGGAACTCTATAGATAACGACATCCCCGGGACTTCTGCGTTGGATCATGCAGGAGTTCCGGGTTTTAAGTTTGCCAGGGTGTGAAGCGGTTTGCCTCCTTTGCGCCGGATCTTCCGGTATGAAGTCAATATATTTCATTTTCAGCCGGCCTGTAACAGTATTTTCGGGAAATCTCTGTCAAGATTCCGATATAAGCCGCAGGGATTCACAGATACAATATAAACAGGCGAAAACAACGCAAGACAGGCTGAGCGAAGGAGGAATATAAAGATGATGAGAGCATTTGTGTTAAGAGGTGACTGGAATCCACTTCCGGGTACGAAATTGAGTGCACGCGAAAGAAACGACCGCCGATCTTATACATCAGGATCCTGCTGGAACAATCTTTCCTGCGGGATGGAGGATGTTCCGGTACCGGAACCAAAAGAGGACGAAGTCCTCATTAAAGTCGGTGCGTGCGGTGTCTGCGGCAGTGACATACACTCCATTGCATCCAAAGATGACGGATATATGGTATTTAACTGTCATACACGTCTTCCTGTGATTTTGGGCCACGAATATGCGGGTGAGATCGCAGAGGTTGGTAAAAATCTGAAGGGACAATATCAGCGCGGCGATATTATTGCAGTTGAGCAGATTCATTACTGCGGAAAATGCAGAAACTGCAGGATCGGTCTGGTCAATAACTGCGAAAACAGAGAAGACATCGGTCTTTCTGCGGACGGTGCGTTCTGTGAGTATGCGATCGTTCCGGAAAAATACATTATTAAGATTAATGACATTGCGGATCGTCTGGGCGATAAAATCGCAGCGTTCGAGGTGGGTGCGCTGGCTGAGCCGATGAGTGTCGCTTACCACTCGGTAATGGTGAATGCCGGGGGAATTCGTCCGGGAGCAAATGTCGCCGTAATCGGAGCGGGACCGATCGGCCTTTCAGCAGCCGCTCTCTGCAGGGCATCCGGTGCGGCAAAGGTATTTGTTTTTGATACCAACGCAGGCCGCCTGAAGATGGCTGAGAAAATGGGAGCGGATGCATGCTTTAATCCGATGGAGTTTGCGTCCCCGGGTGATCTTTCGGATGTTATTATGGGACTGACAGACGGGATCGGATGTCATGTCAATGTGGAGGCTGCAGGAAATCCGGGAGCAACCTATCCGATGGCCGCGGCCATTATGTCTGCACATGCAAAACTCGTGCAGATCGGTCTTCCCGGAAAGGTTCCGCCGATTGATATGACGCCGTTCATCTACAATGGGACTTCGGTGTACTGCTGCAGCGGATCAGCGGGATATGATATTTTCCCGGGAGTTCTCAGGATGTTTGCTTCCGGATGCCTTGACGTCAGGGAAATGATCAGCGGGCGCTACAATCTTGAGCAGACGCATCAGGCGATTCTGGATGCGGGCGCCGGATCTCCAGGCAAAGTAATGGTAAGTCAGTTTTATTAAATATTTTTTGAGAATCAAGTTTCAGGAATCAAATGCAGGAAAGCGGGGTGAGTAAGGTATGAAGGCAGCAATTTTCGAGGGGCCCGGAACACTTACAGTGAAAGAGGTTCCGAAACCGGTTATTACAAAACCGGAGGATGTCATCATCCGGGTCGATGCAGCGAGCGTCTGCGGCAGTGATATTCACGGACTTGCAATCCCGCCGGGCCAGTATATGAAACCCGGCATCATCTATGGACATGAATTCTGCGGAACAATCGTGGAAATGGGGGAAGAGGTGGAAGGGTTCCGGATCGGCGAGCGTGTTGCGGTCAACCCGCGCGTCCGGTGCGGCACCTGTTATGAATGTACGCACAACAGAGGGGACCTCTGCTCCAATTCAGATCACTACGGACAGCTCGCGGACGGAGGATTTGCAGAGTTTGCAAAAGTGTCACGCGGACAGATCTATCATGTTGATCAGACAATCAGTCCCGATCTGGTGGCGCAGACAGAGCCGCTTGCCTGTGTGGTGAGTGCGCTTGGGAAGGTGCATCCTTCCCCTGTCGACTATGTCATTCTGTACGGCGCCGGCCCGATCGGTCTGACCTTTATCCGTGTGCTTAAGACCTTTGGCGTAACCAATCTGATTGTGACAGCCAAGGGAGCGGAGCGCGTGCAGGAGGCCAGAGACTGTGGCGCTGATCTGGTTGTGGATGTTGAGAAAGAGACCCTGGCGGATGTTGTGAAGGAAAACTGGCCATTTGGTGCGGATCTGATTATTGACGCAGTCGGACGGGGGAATATCCTCCCGGAAGCGCAGGGGCTGATCAATCCGCAGGGAAGAATTCTGCTGTTCGGACTGGATAACAACGCGAGGTCGGAAATCGCACCCGGATTCTTTGTCATGAATGAAATATCCCTGGTGGGGGCACTCGGCAAGGACTTCCCGGGAGCGCTGGAGCTGCTGAAGAACCCGGATCTCGGACTGGACCGCTTCATCACGCACAGGCTTCCTCTGGAGCGGATTCACGAGGGAATTGATGCGATGCGCAATAAGAAAGCCTGCAGAGTCTTAATATATCCAAATGAGGAGAGGTAGAAAATGAAACAATTTGATGCGAACAAATATAAACTGGCTGTTCCGGAATGGTGTCTTCCGGGGGATTCGATTTTTTCCATCAGACTGGCGTCAGAACTGGGTCTGGACGGGCTTCAGATCGAAGCGGGATTTCCGAATACAGGATTCAAACTTTCTCATAAGCGTGTCCGGGAACTGTATGTTGAGACGGCACAGCAGTACGGAATCGAGCTGATTTCGATTGTAATGAACGACCTGAACAATCACGGACTGCGGCACGGCAGGGGCACGGAAGCGGGAGATATCGCATACGAACACCTTGATATTTCATTGGAAGCAGTCGCTGATATGGGGATTAAAGTGCTGATGATTCCGCATTTTGAGGACAACGATATACATACCGATGAGGACCGGATGCATGTTGTAGAGGCTCTGCAGTATGCCTGTGACAGGGCAAAAGAGCATGATGTCACGATTGCTGCTGAGACGGCGATTCTCTCGGAATCTTTTATCAGTCTGGCGGAGGAAATCAACCGGGACAACCTGACGCTGTTCTATGATTCCCAGAATTACATGTGTTTCCGCGGATACAACCCGATGGATCATCTTCCTGCGGTCTATCCGTATATGATCAATCAGCTTCACGTCAAGGACGGAATCGGCGAAGCGTGGAGCAGTAAACTGCTCGGCGAGGGAGATTCCCATTTTTACGAGCAGATTGCATGGCTGAAGGAACACGATTACAGCGGATGGTTTGTATTTGAAAATTATTACACGCAGCTTCCGCTGAGAAAAGAGGCGAAAGATCCGATCGATCTTCTGAAAAAGGATATTGAGACACTGAAGACAGAGCTGATGAAATAACACGCATTGCGATAAGGCAAAAAAGGAGCAGAAGCTGTGAAGCAGGAAAAAATGCGCGCTGCCGTCTTTCGGGGAGACGGTGTGCTGGAGGTTGAATCGGTAGAAGTTCCGGAGATTCAGAATCCGGATGATATTTTAATTAAGATAAGGGCATGCAGTATCTGCGGAAGTGATCTGCATGTGCTGGCGGTGCCGCCGGGACAGTACGCAAAGCCGGGAACAATCCTCGGACACGAGTTCGTCGGAATCGTGGAGAAGACAGGAACTGCTGTCACACAGTTCCGGCCGGGTGACAAAGTTGTCGCGGAGCCGAATATCCGGTGCGGCATGTGTCCGGAATGCCGGAAGGGGAATTATAATCTCTGCAGAAACGCAGTGAATACGGGGCAGGTGCGCGACGGCGGCTTTGCGGAATACTGTATCATGCCGGAAAAACAGCTGTATCATGTCCCGGCAGAGATGCCGGACAAACTGGGCGCTCTGGCGGAGCCGCTCGCCTGTGTGATGAACGGCATGATGAAAATAAATCCGCAGGCTTATGAGAAGGTGGTGCTTTTCGGCGCCGGCGCGATCGGACTGCTTTTTGTCAGGGCGCTGCGCCGCTACGGCGTGCGGGATATCGCGGTCTGCGAAACGATGCCTTCACGCATGGAGGATGCCAGAAAGGCAGGAGCAGACCTGGTGCTGAATCCGGCTGAAGATGATCTGGCAGCGGAACTTGAGAAGGCATGGGGGAGTCTGGCGGATATCGCCATAGATGCAGTCGGCGCGGGAGCCGTTCTGGAACAGATTATTGATATCACGAACTGCGGGGCACGCATCCTTATTTTCGGTCAGAATATGACGCAGCATTCTACGATCCGCCCGGGAGACATTAACAATAAAGAGCTTACCATTACTGCGACGCTGAGCACGAAAAACAGCTTCGGCCCTGCGGTCAGCCTGCTGCAGGATCCGGACTTTGGCGCGGAACAGCTGGTAACACATGAAATATCGCTCGATGACATTCAGAAAGGAATTGCCCTGATGCGGTCAAAAGAAGCGGTAAAAGTTGTTGTATACCCGCAGCAGGGGGTATGAACGGGATACGCAGGATTGAGAAGGAACGGATCACCGGAACAGGAGGATAATGAAATGCGGGAAAAGTTGCGCATGGGAATGGTCGGCGGCGGCAATGGCGGAAATATCGGCAACAGCCACCGGCGCGGATCGGCGATGGATAACCTTGCGGTTCTGACTGCGGGCAGTTTTACGAGAAATCCGGAACAGAACCTGAAGGACGGTCAGTTCTGGGGCGTGTCGCCGGACCGGATTTATGCGAATTATGAGGAGATGGCAGAGGCGGAATCAAAGCGTGAGGACGGCATCGATTTCGTCAGTATTGTGACGCCGAACCAGACACACTACCCGATTGCAAAATGCTTTCTGGAGCATGGAATCAATGTTGTCTGCGAGAAGCCGATGACATTGTATGTCGATGAGGCGGAAGAGATCGCAGCGCTCGCTGCCCGGAAAAATCTGGAGGTATGCATTCCTTATACGTATGCACATTATCCTGCAATCCGGGAGTGCAGAGAACTCGTGGCATCCGGAAAAATCGGGAAGGTCATTGATGTCATTGCAGAATATCCGCAGGACTGGATGATTCTCGGACTGAACAATGATGAAGATGACTTCACAAAGTGGATTGGCGATCCTGCTTATTCGGGAGAGTCCAATGTCACCGGCGCAATGGGCGTGCACCTGTTTTATCTGATCCAGGCGGCGACCGGCCTGAAGATCGAAAAGGTGCTGGCTGACTTTGGTTATTATCCGGAGGATGCGCCTCTGGAGACGATTTCCCGCGTATTATTCGGACTGGACAATGGCGCCCACGGGATTGCGTGGACCTCGAATGTCGCTACGGGACACGACTGTACGATGTTCCTCAAGGTGTTTGGAGAGAAAGGATCCATCGAGTGGTCTCATGAGGATATGACACACCTTCATGTCTCATACCTCAATGAGCCGGTGCAGATCCTTTCGGCAAACCGCAGTTATATGAGTGATTTCAGCAAGGCAGCCTGCCGTCTTCCCACTGGACATCCGGAAGGGTTTTATGAGGCTTACGCAAATCTTTATCATGCATTTTGTGCGTGTCTTCTGGACAGGGCGAACGGAATAGAAAAAGATGCTTCGGCATATTATTATCCGCATGTGCAGGATGGTCTTGCAGGTGTCCGTTATGTTAAAGCATGTGTTGAAAGTCACAAAAAAGGCAATGTCTGGGTAAGTCTTGATAATCCGGGGAATCAGGCATAATATCTCTTATAGAGGTTTTCTCCCGGCAGCGGGATCTTAATCCTCCTGGCGGGAGATATGCTCCGCGTAATAAAGCAAATTTATTTTGGGAGGCTGAACAGATGAGAGAGTTAAAAATCGGTGTGGTCGGACTTGGTGCAATCGGCAGAGAACATGTGAAACGTTTTCAGGAGCGCATCACCGGCTGCAGAGTTGTAGCTGTATCAGAAGTAAATCAGGAAGTCGGCCGCAAGGTGGCAGAACAGTACGGTGCGAAGTTTTATGAGGACGGCGAGGAACTGATCAACAGTCCGGAGGTTGAGGCTGTTATGGTCACAACATGGGATCCGGCGCACGCACAGTATGTTATGGCCAGCATTAAAGCGGGCAAGTATGTATTCTGCGAAAAACCGCTGGCAACGGAAATTTCCGAGTGTGAGGAAATCGTTGCAGCTGAGCAGGCGTTCGGAAAGCGCATCGTCCAGGTCGGTTTCATGCGCCGCTTCGATCCGGGCTATGTAGAGCTGAAGAAGACGATCCAGGAAGGCAAGATCGGACTTCCGCTGATCGTACATGCATGCCACAGAAATATGACACACGCAGCAACGATGACATCTGATATGTCCATTAAGAACTCCGGTGTACACGAGATCGATGTACTCCGCTGGCTCCTGGATGATGACTATGTATCCGGCCAGGTTGTTCTGCCGCGTCAGAGCAGGATCCGCAGATCATGATGCTCCGTACGAAGAAGGGCATCTGCATCGACGTTGAGATCAGCCAGAGTTCAGGCTACGGCTATGACATCCAGTGTGAGGTTGTCGGTGATCTCGGAACCGCAAAGCTGCCGGATCCGCCGCGTGTAATCACCAAGACAGACTGCACGAAGGCATCCGGGATCATGCCGGGCTGGGAGACCAGATTCATCGAGGCGTACAACATCGAGATGCAGGACTGGGTAGACACTGTACTGGCCGGTGAGACACCGCACGGTGCATCTGCATGGGACGGCTACATGGCATGCCTGACCGCATATGTACTCGGACAGTGCCGCGAGGAAGGAGGAACCGCTAAGGAAATCGCTCTTCCTGAGAAGCCGGAATTTTACGAATAATCATTTGAAAAAACGTATATTAATTCACAGGAGAGATGTGTTATGAAACTTAAGTTTGGAATGATCGGCGGCGGCAATGGCGCTTTTATCGGAAATGTTCACAGACACGGTGCGGTAATGGATGATCTCGCAGAACTGACGGCGGGATGTTTTACCAGAAATCCGGAGAAGAACAGAGAGACGGCAGAGCAGTGGGGCGTCCGCGATATGGACCGTGTATACGCAAATTATGAGGAGATGGCGGAAAAAGAGGCGGCAAGAGAAGACGGCATTGATTTTGTGTCGATCTGTACGCCGAACGACACGCACTATCCGATTGCAAAATGCTTTCTGGAACACGGTATTAATGTCATGTGCGACAAGCCGCTGGCACTGCGGACAGAAGAGGGAATTGAACTGAAGAAGATCGCAGAAGAAAACGATCTTCAATTCGGTGTCACTTATACCTACACAGGTTATGTTATGGTCGAGCAGGCGCGCCGTATGATTGCGGCGGGTGAAATCGGCAATATTCTGACCATCGTAGCTGAATATCCGCAGGAATGGCTGCTGGTACAGATGGTCAGCGACCGTTCCGATCAGGCAACCTGGCGTATGGATCCGGCGAGATCCGGTCCGTCCGGCTGTCTTGCGGACATCGGAACACATGTGGAGGCGCTGATCAGCCGCATGACCGGGCTGGAGCTGAAGCGGGTGCTGGCAAAATTCGAGCGGCTGCCCAAAGATCACGACCTGCCGCTGGAAAATAATGCACAGGTGCTGATGGAATATGAAGGCGGCATCTCCGGTATGATCTGGACGTCACAGGTCGCGATCGCAAACGAAACCGAACTCCGGATCCGGATCTTCGGCGACAAAGGATCTATTGAGTGGCAGCACAAGGATTCGCAGCGACTCATCGTCACAAAGATTAATCAGCCGCCGCAGATTTATACACCGACCCGCGACTACGACTTTGATACGACAAGAAACCTGTCGAGACTGCCGTCCGGCCACCCGGAAGGATTCTTTGAGAGTTTCGGAAATCTTTATCGGGGATATTGCTCCGCACTTCTGAAAAAGAAGTATGGAGAAGATCATGGAGACTACCTCTATCCGACAATTGATGTAGGGATCGAAGGACTGAAATTTATCGATGCGTGCATTGAGAGCAATGATAAGGGAAATGTGTGGGTTGATCTGAAGTAAACAGGGAAGGTGCCGCATGAAGCATTTGCTTGCTTTATGCGGCATTTTTTTGCCGCGTAAGATCCGATCCCGGGAGGGTTCTGTTATGCGGTGCATTTTTATGTTATGATGGGGACGTGTCCGGGCAGTGCGAGACGACGGAAGTTTGCCCGGACCGGATGATCCAAACGGTACATGCAGCATAGTGAGACAGCGGAAAATGCGGGAAACTGTAAGTATGACAGGCATGGTTCTGTCGAGTATGCCGATCGGCGAATATGATAAACGTCTGGTGATTCTGACGCGGGAGGAGGGGAAGATCACGGCATTTGCGCGCGGTGCGCGCAGGCCGAAGAGTTCTCTGCTTGCGGCGTCCAATCCGTTTGTGACGGGGACTTTTTCGCTGATTCCCGGACGGGATTCCTACAGTCTGGTGCAGGCGCAGGTGCGGGATTATTTTACAGAATTATCAGCGATGCTGCCCGGGGTATACTACGGGTTTTATTTTCTGGAGTTTGCCTCGTATTATGGCCGGGAAGGTATTGACGGGACGGACACGCTGAATCTTCTGTATCTGGCCCTGAAGGCACTGGTACATGAACAGCCGGATGCGCGGCTGGTGCGGCGGATTTATGAACTGCGGCTGATGGTGATCAACGGGGAATACGCGCCGGATCCCGCAAAGATGACGCAGCGTACACTCAACATCTGCAGATACATCATGGAGGCGCCGCTTACAAAACTGTTTCAGTTTACGGTGGATGAGACGGTGCTCGCAGAGCTTGAGAAGGTGCTGGACCGGCACAGGACGCGGGTGCTGGACCGGCGGATTAAGAGTCTGGAGATTCTGGAACGGTTTGTTTAGAAAAATACAAGCAGGACTAATCCATCTCAGGTACGCTCTCGCTGCCTCGTGCTGGCAGCGGTACTTTGCTTCACAGGATAAATCCTGTTCAGCAAGTGCCGGCCGCACTCGAAGCACCTGAGATTGGATTGTGCAGCTTGTATTTTTCCACAAGAATGGGAGAAGGGATAAAAATGCCGGGAACGTTAACATTGTGCGCGACGCCCATCGGCAATCTGGAGGATATCTCCATGCGTGCGCTGCGCGCACTGGAGGAAGCGGATGTGATTGCGGCGGAGGATACGCGGAACAGTATCCGTCTGCTCAATCATTTTGAGATCCGCACGCCGATGACGAGCTATCATGAATATAATAAATTTGAGAAGGGACGCGTACTGGTCCGGCGGATGCTGGACGGGGAAAATGTGGTCCTGATTACAGATGCCGGCACGCCGGGGATTTCGGATCCGGGCGAGGAGCTGGTGCAGATGGCCTGGGAGGCCGGTATTACGGTGACGGCGGTTCCGGGACCGGCTGCGGTGATTACGGCCCTGACGATTTCAGGCCTGCCGACCCGCCGGTTTGCATTTGAGGCATTTCTGCCGCATGACAAAAAGGAGCGCCGGCAGGTACTGGAGGAGTTGCAGACAGAGACGCGCACCATTGTGCTGTATGAGGCGCCGCACCGGCTCAGGAAAACACTGCAGGAGCTGGCGGAAACGCTGGGTGAGGCGCGCGGGATTTCGCTGTGCCGGGAATTGACCAAGCTCCATGAGACCGTTCTGCGGACAACCATCGGTGCGGCGGCTGAGTATTACCGGGAAACGGAGCCGCGCGGGGAGTATGTGCTTGTCATTGCGGGAAAACCGGCGGAGGAGCTGAAAAATGAAGCCGCTGCGCAGTGGGAGAATATGCCCCTCGCAGAGCACATGCAGCTGTATACGGACAAAGGCATGAGCCGCAAGGAGGCCATGAAGCAGGTGGCGGCCGACCGCGGCGTGCCGAAGCGCGAGATTTATCAGGCGCTGCTGGAGGAGAAGTAAACCGGGGGGCCGGCCGCACCCGTGCAGGCACAGTTTCAGAATTCGTACTTTGGGCAGACGAATCAGATAATTATAAAAAACGCATAAAATTCACAAAATTTTCTGCACAATTCTCGTGAAATAGCATATAATAAGGATATCAGTTGACGATGGGGAGACCTTTCATGTACGGAGGAATATGAAAATGGCTAGTATTTTAAAGAGATTCAAAGACATTATGGCCGCAAACATCAATCAGCTTCTGGACAGGGCAGAGGACCCGGAGAAAATGATTGACCAGTATCTGCGTGATATGGAAGAAGATCTGGGCCGCGTGAAAGCCGAGACAGCAGCCGTTATGGCGGAGGCAACCAAGGCAAACCGCCAGCTGGAAGAGCTGAAAGATGAGATCTCCAAGATGGAGAAATATGCAGAGAAAGCGCTGATCGCGGGAAATGAAGCAGACGCGAAGACATTCCTGGAGCGCAAGGCACAGCTGTCCAAGGATCTCGCATACAGAGAGATGATGGCAGCAAATGCGGATGCAAATGCCAAGAAGATGAAAGAGATGCACGATAAGCTCGCGAAAGACATCGACGAGCTCAATGACCGCAAGGCATCCATCAAGGCAAAGGTTGCAGCTGCAAAAGCACAGGAGAAGATCAATGACCTGACAGAGAAGGTCGGAAACATTGATACCAGCAGCAGCCAGGCGGCATTTGACCGTATGGAAGAGAAGGCAAATCAGATGCTCGACGAAGCAAATGCGCGCGCAGAACTCAATGAGTCCGCAGCACATCAGACCGTCAAGGATCTGCAGGAGAAATACGATACCGAGAGCAATCCGGATGTGGATTCCGAGCTGGAGGCACTGAAGGCAAAACTCGGCCTTTGATACCGCAGGACGTGCATTTTTGCCGCACCCGGTCCGTGATGACAGCAATCTGCACGCTGAGGTGAAGAAGCATGGATAAAAGTTATCAATGTGAAAAATGCGGAAGCCGCATGGTTTTTGACGCAAAGAGCCAGACGCTGCAGTGCGAGAGCTGCGGTCATCAGGTCCTGATTATCAATGATGCGTCGAAGGTCGTGGAGCACACACTGACAAGAGACAAGCTCGCAGGTCTGCGGCCGGATCCCGGCCGCAAGACCAGTACGATGGAGTGTAAGGGGTGCGGTGCGAAGATTGAGGTCGATGCAGACTGCACCGCGGGAGACTGCCCGTACTGCGGCAATGTCTATGTGCTTGCAAAGAAACAGGAAGAGGTGCTTCCGCCGGACGGGATTGTCCCGTTTAAGATCGATTACAAACAGGTTGGTGAGATTTTCCGCACCTGGCTTGAAAAACGGAAATTTGCGCCGAACGCGCTGAAGAACCTGTACCAGTCGGGAAAACTGAGCGGCATGTATCTGCCCTACTGGACATTCGATGCGAAAGCGCGGGCATATTATACGGCGCAGGGCGGCAAACACCGCACAGAACAGCGGCGCGGCTCTGACGGGAAGATGCATACGGTCACGCACACGGACTGGTTTGTGACCAGCGGCACAGTCACGCACAATTTTGACGATGTACTTGTGCGTGCCACGCAGCACATGGATCTGGCACTGCTTGATAATGTGGAGTCGTTCGGAACGACAAAGGCTGCGTCCTGGTCGCCGGACTATTTTGCAGGATACAGGGCGGAGTGTTATACGAAGCCGCTGGAGAGCGGCCATCAGGATGCACGAAAGCAGATGGAGCGGCGGCTGGAATCAGACGCCCGCCAGGATGTGCTCAGCCGGTTCGATGCAGTGAAGGATCTGAAGATCAATCCGGCGTATATGAACGAGACGTATAAGTATCTGATGCTGCCGGTCTACACCACATCTTATCAGTACGGGAATGAGACGTATCACGTTGTGATTAACGGAGAGACGGGCGCAATTGCCGGCTCTTATCCGAAGAGTCCCGTGAAGATTATTCTGTTTATTGTGGCGATTATTGTAATCATTCTGCTGATTTTCCTGATGACAAAATAGAAGGGGGAATTCCATGGCCAAAGTAATCGAGTGGCAGGAATATGGAGAGGATGTCCTCTTCTGGAAATGGAAGGATAATGAGATCAAGAAGGGAAGCCGTCTGGTGATCCATCCGGGACAGGATGCGCTCTTTCTGTACAACGGAAGAATTGAAGGAATCTTCCAGGATGACGGAAGCTATGACATCGCATCTGATATCATTCCGGTACTGTCATCGCTGTCCGGCTTTAAATTCGGATTCGGCAGCGGACTGCGCGCGGAAGTTCTTTTTATCAATACGAAGGAAGTAACGGTGAAATGGGGCACGAAGCACGCCATCAACATTCCGGTTGCAAATCTGCCGGGCGGCATGCCGGTCCGCTCTTTCGGAACCTTTAACTGCCGCGTGGATGATTACCAGGCACTGATCGAAAAGATCGCAGGTGTTCAGCAGCAGTTTACCATCGATGATGTGAAGGAGCGGGTTATTTCCAAACTGGATCAGCTGCTGATGAAATGGATTGCGCAGGAGGGCAGGGACCTGTTCCACCTGCAGGCAAATGCCGATCAGATTGCAGCGGGCATCTGCTCGGATCTGGATTACGAGATGCGGCTGCTGGGAATTGCCATCACGGATTTCTCAATTTCCAGCTTCACCTATCCGGAAGGGATCCAGAAGGTGGCGGAGGCACAGGCGCAGCAGAGTATTCTGCAGCAGACAGCAGCGGCGATGCATCCTGCAGGCACAGCTTCGGCCGGGACACAAAAACCGGCTTCAGCCGGGAGCAGTCAGACGGCGGCCGGCCAGGCAGCATCTTACGGAAATGCCGCCGGCCAGACCATGCAGCTTCCGAATTTCTGTCCGAACTGCGGAACAAAGACAACGGGAACAAAATTCTGTCCGAACTGCGGTTACAAGCTGCTGTGATGCAGCCGGCCTCAGACTTTTATTAGTTGTTTGCAACTGGCGCTGAGGCATGCTATACTTGTTCATTATCGCTAACGGCAGAATACCGGAATAATCCGGAATCAGAAGATATCAGGACGCATCCGGATCTGGATAACGGAGCGTCTCGATATACAGTAACTGTCGATACAGCTCATTTATGAAATCCCTTCCCGTCACGGGCGGGGGGAAAGGAGCCTATATGAATATCACCATCAGTGGAAAAAACCTTGAAGTATCAGACGGACTCCGCAAGGCAGTCACAGACAAACTCGGAAAACTGGAGCGCTATTTCAAACCGGATACAAATGTACATGTAACCATGAGCGTCGAGAAGGAGCGCCAGAAAATCGAGGTGACGATTCCGGTCAAGGGAAATATCATCCGCTCAGAGCAGGTCAGCAATGACATGTATGTCTCCATTGATCTGGTTGAGGAGGTCATCGAGCGTCAGCTGCGGAAATACAAAAACAAACTGGTGGACAAAAAGCAGTCCGCGGAGAATTTCCAGAAAGCTTATATCGAGAATGATTATCTCGAGGATGAAGACATCCGGATTGTCCGCACAAAACGGTTTGACATTGAGCCGATGTATCCGGAGGATGCATGTGTGCAGATGGAACTGCTCGGACACAATTTCTTCGTTTTCTGCAATGCAGAGACCAACGAGGTCAACGTTGTTTATAAGCGGAAAGGAAATACCTACGGTCTGATGGAGCCTGAGGCATAAAAGTTAAATCTTGACATATTCCGGCGGGAAGCGATGCCTCCCGCCGTGCGTGTGTAATAAAAAATCATCTGCAGTTACGCTGCGGTGAAGAAAAACAAGGAGCATTTAGCAAAACATGAAGTTTACTGAAAAACTGTTCGGCACGCACAGCCAGCGTGAGCTGAAAAGGATCACCCCGATCGTTGACCGGATCGAGGGGATGCGCGATCAGATGATGCGGCTCTCTGATGACGAGCTGCGTGCCAATACCCGTAAATTCAAAGAGGAGCTGGCAGCCGGAAAGACGCTGGACGACATCCTGCCGGAGGCATTTGCGACGGTCCGCGAGGCGGCGCGCCGTGTCCTCGGGATGGAGCATTACCGCGTGCAGCTGATCGGCGGCATTATCCTGCATCAGGGCCGTATCGCCGAGATGAAAACCGGTGAAGGTAAGACGCTTGTCTCGACCCTGCCGGCCTATCTGAATGCACTGACGGGCCGCGGCGTCCACATTATCACGGTCAACGACTACCTGGCAAACCGTGACGCGGAGTGGATGGGCAAGGTGCATGAGTTCCTCGGACTGACCGTCGGCTGCGTCCTCAATTCCATGAACAATGATGAGCGCCGGGCGGCTTATGCATGTGACATTACGTATGTCACGAACAACGAGGACGGATTCGACTATCTGCGTGACAACATGGTCATTTACAAGGAACAGCTGGTACAGCGCGGCCTTGTCTATGCCATCATCGACGAGGTGGACTCGGTCCTGATCGACGAAGCCCGCACACCGCTGATTATTTCCGGTTCCAGCGGCAAGTCTACCAAGCTCTATGAGACCTGCGACATTCTGGCGCAGCAGCTCGAGCGCGGCGAGGCTTCCGGCGAGGTCAACAAGATGACCGCGCTGATGGGCGAGGAAATCATCGAGACCGGCGATTTCATTGTCAACGAGAAGGAAAAGCTGGTCACACTGACAGAGCAGGGTGTCCATAAGGTCGAGAATTTCTTCCACATCGACAACCTGTCCGACGCAGAACATCTGGAGATCCAGCACAATATTATTCTGGCGCTGCGCGCACACAACCTGATGCACCGCGACCAGGATTACGTTGTCAAAGATGATGAAGTTCTGATCGTCGACGAATTTACCGGCCGTATCATGCCGGGCCGCCGTTATTCCGACGGTCTGCATCAGGCCATTGAGGCAAAGGAACACGTCAAGGTGCGCCGCGAGAGCAAGACGCTGGCGACCATTACATTCCAGAACTTCTTCAACAAATATGAGAAGACGGCCGGCATGACCGGTACCGCGCTCACAGAGGAAGAAGAGTTCCGTGAGATCTACGGCATGGACGTAATCGAGATTCCGACCAACGTCCCGGTCATCCGTAAGGATCTCAACGACGCCGTCTTCATGACGCAGAAGGAGAAATTCAACGCGGTCATTGATGCGATCAAGGAAGCACATGAGCGACGGCAGCCGGTTCTGGTCGGCACCATCACGATCGAGACTTCTGAGCTGCTTGCGAAAATGCTCAAGCGCGCCGGTATCCGCGCGGATGAATTTTCCGTGCTGAACGCGAAGTTCCATGAGATGGAGGCGGAGATCGTCTCCCACGCAGGCGAGGCGGGCGCAATCACGATCGCGACGAACATGGCCGGCCGTGGTACCGATATCAAGCTGGATGAAGAAGCGCGTGCGGCCGGCGGCCTGAAGATCATCGGCACCGAGCGGCATGAAGCACGCCGTATCGATAACCAGCTGCGCGGCCGTTCCGGCCGACAGGGTGATCCGGGTGAATCCAGATTTTACATTTCACTGGAAGACGATCTGATGCGTCTGTTCGGCTCCGAAAAGCTGATGTCGACGTTCAAATCCCTGGGCGTGCCGGAAGGCGAGCAGATCGAGCACAAGATGCTGACCTCTGCGATTGAACGTGCGCAGAAGAAGATTGAGAGCAACAACTACGGCATTCGTAAGAACCTGCTCGATTACGACAGCGTCAACAACGAGCAGCGCGAGATTATTTATGAGGAGCGCCGCCACGTGCTTGACGGTGACAACATGCGCGACGCAGTCTGCAAGATGATCTACGATACCGTAGACCACGCCGTCGATATCTGCATCGGTGAAGATGCCGAGACGGATGAGTGGGATCTGAATGATCTGAACCGCGTGCTGACGGACATCATCCCGATGAAGAAAATCAAACCGGATGATGTAAAGGGAATGAACAAGGCAGAGCTCAAACAGGAGCTGAAAAAACGTGCCGCTGCACTCTACAGCGAAAAAGAAGCAGAATTCCCGGATCCGGAGCAGATGCGTGAAGTTGAGCGCGTCATTCTGCTGCGTGTCATTGACCAGAAGTGGATGAACCACATCGACGATATGGAACAGCTGCGTCAGGGCATCGGCCTGCAGGCTTACGGACAGCGTGATCCGAAGGTCGAGTACAAGATGCTTGCGTACGACATGTTCAATGAGATGACACAGAGCATTCAGGAGGATACCGTCAAGCTTCTGTACCATGTTCAGGTAGAACGCCCGCAGGAGCGTGAGCAGGTTGCCCAGGTGACAGGCACCAACAAAGATGACAGCGGCCCGAAGAAATCCGTTGTCAAAGAGAAGAAGATTTATCCGAACGACCCGTGCCCGTGCGGCAGCGGCAAGAAGTACAAGCAGTGCTGTGGTCGGAAAGGGGCATAAAGCAATAAGTTCGCGCTGCGGCCGCAAGCTCGTGAATTAAAATTCACTCGCTTGAGTTGCTCGCGCAATGTGATGCCAGATAAACAGTCCTGCGTGTACAAGTACCCGCATTCCCGTTTATTCTGTCATCCTGCAGCGGTTGCGTGTATAAGCCACGTGCCGCTTCGCACTGGCGTGCTTTCGCGCCACTACAGAAATTCGGACTTTCCATCCGCTCGCGCGGATTCGTCCTCATTAATAAGCAGTGTTCGCGCTGCGGGCGCAAGCTCGTGAATTAAAATTCACTCGCTTGAGTTGCTCGCGCAATGTGATGCCAGATAAACAGTCCTGCGTTTACAAGTACCCGCATTCCCGTTTATTCTGTCATCCCGCAGCGCTCACTTAAATACAATATTCACAGAAAGAAGGTGAAGCGAATGGTAATCGAGCTGGAGCAGTTCAAGACTGAAATTGCAGCCCTCGAGCAGCCGCTCGTGGAAGTGAGGGATTCACTTTGACCTCGCTAACAAGGAGCGAAGGATTCAGGAAATAGAGCGAAATATGGAGGAGCCGAATTTCTGGGACAACCCGGATGAGGCGACGCGTCAGACGAAGGAGCTGGGCAGTCTCAAGGATGACCGCGACACGTATCAGAAGCTGGTGACCCAGAAGGAAGATATGGAGACGCTGATCGAGATGGGACAGGAAGAGGACGACGATTCTGTCGTGCCGGAGATCCGCGAGATGCTGGAGGATTTTAAGAACAGCCTTGATGAGATCTCGATCAAGACACTGCTCTCGGGAGAATATGACAACAACAATGCCATTTTGAAGCTCAATGCAGGTGCCGGCGGCACAGAGGCCATGGACTGGTGCGGAATGCTCTACCGCATGTATACCAGATGGGCGGAGCGCAAGGGCTTTAAGGTGGAGGAACTGGACTTCCTGGAAGGCGATGAAGCCGGCGTGAAGTCTGTCACATTCCAGGTAAATGGTACAAATGCCTATGGCCTGCTGAAGTCGGAGAAGGGCGTCCACCGTCTGGTCCGCATTTCCCCGTTCAATGCGAACGGCAAGCGTCAGACTTCATTTGTATCCTGTGATGTCATGCCGGAAATCGAGCAGGACATCGATATTGAGGTGCGGGACGAGGATATCCGTGTCGACACGTACCGTTCCAGCGGTGCCGGCGGCCAGCATATCAATAAGACTTCCTCGGCGATCCGTATCACACATCTGCCGACGGGCATTGTCGTCACGTGCCAGAATGAACGTTCACAGCACATGAACAAGGACAAGGCCATGCAGATGCTGAAGTCCAAGCTGCTGATGCTGGAACTGGAAAAGCATGCAGAGAAGCTCTCAGATATCCGCGGTGAAGTCACGGACATTGCCTGGGGTCACCAGATCCGGTCCTATGTCATGCAGCCTTACCAGCTGGTCAAGGATCTGCGCACGGACTTCGAAAAAGGTCAGGTCGGCGACGTCATGGACGGCGATCTGGACGGATTTATCAATGCATATCTCAAGTGGATTGCGCTGAATAAGTAATCAGAACCCCGCAGGATTTTTGTGTCCTGCGGGTTTTACATTTCAGAAAAACATAATACAAAAGACTTGCATATAGAAATCCCTGGTGATATTATGTTCATATACAGCAAGTCTTCATGAATATCTTATGACTTTTGTCATGTCTGAAGTGGATTTCTCCACATGAACCCTTGCGCAGCAAATTTAATAAGCAGGGGTGATTTGGAACAGTTATACTTTTTTTCTGGCACTCTTCATGCCTGCATGTGTTTGAAAGACAGGAGGTAAGAAATGTCAGTAACAAGCAGACCGGGAACCGTGCCATGGACAGAAAAAGATCTGAATCTAAGTGATTTCGCTTTATTTCTCTCAACTATGAAAATCAAACGCGCCTATGAAATTGTTGTCAGCACAATCATGGGATATCCTGTAGAATTAAAACAGGTGAAGGTGGAAGAGGTTATATTAAACCGGGAGAGAAAACGCGCGATTCGTCTGGATGCATGGGGAGAAGCTGTTGACCGGACTCAGTTTTCTGTAGAAATGCAGAATGATACAACGCAGGATGACATCAGGAAACGTTCACGCTATTATCAGGGGATGATTGATACTCCAATTCTGAAGGCTGGAAAGAGAACAAAGTATAAAAAGCTTCCGCCAACTTATATTATCTTTATAACACAGGATGATATTTTCGGAATGGATCACGCAATGTATTCATTTCGTAATGTTTGCAGAGAGGTCCCGGATCTGGAACTTGGAGATGGAGCGGAGAAGATATTTCTAAATATGTCCAGCTTTAATGGACGTGAAGATCTTATCAGTCTTTTGCAATATATGAAAAGGAGCACGCTGGACAATCCTGACATTCCGCAAAGAGGAGATATGCTTGTAGAGCTGGATGAGATCGTCAGAGAAGTGAAGCAATCGGAAGAATGGGAAGAGATAGAGATGAGTATATTTGATATTGCATCAAAAGCAGGTTTTGAGCAGGGTGAAAAATCCGGTTTTGAAAGCGGTAAGCAGCAGGGAATGCAGCAGGGAATGCAAAAGGGAATTATGGCGCTGATTGCGGATAACCTGGAAGAAGCAGTCCCGGATGAAAGAATCATAGAAAAGCTGATACGGCATTTCGATCTCTCCAGAGGCGATGCAGAGAAGTACTTAATGGAGTACAGGAAGCTGGCTCAGAGCGGAGTGAAAGAATCATGAGAGAGTTTGATGTCAAAAAGCTGGATACGGCGATGGTTTATATCAGCAGAATGGCGGATGGACGAAATCCGGTAAACAATGAGGAGACAAATGATGAGATCATTAATAATCCGAACGTAATCCGCTGCCTTCATTTTGTGCTTGATGTGCTCCGTGAAACAAGAGAAAATGATGGAGTAATTGGCAGAAAAATTTCACAGCAAAAAGAACCGTTTCCGATAGAAATAATTGATCAGTTTGTTTACAGAGAAGATCAGTCAATCTCACATCTTTTGAATCAGTTTGCGGAGCCGGCAAAGGATAGAAACATCAGGAAGCCATCTGCGGTGGCAGTAAATAAGTGGCTCGGGGCCAATGGATATCTGGAGAAGAGGATGATTCGTCCGGGAGGCAAAGAGAACTGGGTTCCTACGTCGAAGGGGGAGGCGTCCGGCCTTTATGCAAGAGAGGGAGGCATGCCCGGCAATGAATATGTTACGGTAATGTACAGTCAGAAGGGACAGATGTTTCTGGCGGATCATTTTGAACAAATCCTGCAAGAAATATAAAATAACCGTACAGTTAAGGATAAGGGGCCATCGCAAGTGCGGTGGCCCTGTTGCATCACAAAATTTTGACAGTTTCAGAAGAATCAGAAAGATACAACGCAATGCTATGTCTGAATTAATGCAATGGAAAGGAGAAACCGGCATGAATGAGCGAAACATTGTAGAATCAGGAAAGACGGCGCTTGGAATTGAGCTCGGATCGACCCGCATTAAGGCGGTTCTGTCCGATTATGAAGGGCATGTTCTGGCATCGGGTGCATACGACTGGGAGAATCAGCTGATCGGCGGGATCTGGACGTATGCGCTGGAGGATGTCCTGGAAGGGATGAAATGCTGTTATTCTGCGCTGCGCGCAGATGTCGCGGAACGGTATGGAATCAGGCTCTGCACCGTGGGCGTGATCGGCATCAGTGCCATGATGCACGGGTATATTGCGACAGATGCAGACGGAAATCAGCTGGCACCGTTTCAGACCTGGCGCAATACCAACACGCTGGATGCGGCAGCGCGCCTGACGGAGCTGTTTTCCTATAATATTCCGGACAGATGGTCTGTCGCGCACCTGTATCAGCGTATTCTGGACGGCGAGGAGCATGTCCGCAGCATCGCTTCAGTTGATACTCTGTCTGCCTGGGTGCACCGGCTTTTGACAGGGAAGCATGTACTTGGTGTCGGTGATGCCTCCGGTATGTTCCCGATCGACACGGAAAAGAAGGATTACAACGAACGGATGGTACAACAGTTTACAGAGCTGATAGCCGGTTACAACTATCCCTGGAACCTGCGCGAGATTTTCCCGAAAGTTCTGACGGCCGGAGAAGATGCAGGCTGCCTGACAGAAGAGGGTGCCGCACTGCTGGATCCGACCGGAACACTGAAACCGGGTATTCCGTTTTGTCCGCCGGAGGGCGATGCGGGAACCGGTATGGTTGCGACCAATGCAGTTGCACCGCGGACCGGAAATCTTTCCGCCGGCACCAGTATTTTTGCAATGATCGTACTGGAAAAGCAGCTCTCCCGCGTGTATAGGGAAATTGACATGGTGACGACGCCGTCCGGATTTCCGGTTGCAATGTCCCATGCAAACAACGGCACTTCGGATATCAATGCGTGGGTGGAACTGTTCCGCTCGTTTGCAGAACTGACAGGACATCCGGTCGAAGCCGGGAAAGCATTCGAACTTCTGTATAAACATTCGCTTGAGGGTGACCCGGATTGCGGCGGTCTGCTGGCGTACGGGTATCTTTCCGGCGAGGGGATCACACATCTGGAAGAAGGACGTCCGCTGTTTGTGCGTCGGCCGGACAGCAGATTTACACTGGCCAACTTTATGAAGACGCACCTCTATACTTCATTTGGTGCGGTCAGGATGGGACTGGATTTGCTGATGAAGGAGGAAGGCGTACAGATTGACCGTCTCCTCGGCCACGGCGGCATGTTTAAGACACCGGGCGCGGCGCAGCGGTACCTTTCGGCGGCGGTCGGCGCGCCGGTAACCGTCATGAACACAGCCGGCGAAGGTGGTGCCTGGGGCATTGCGCTGCTGGCAGCATACCGCATGTGCAGAGAGCCGGAAGAGACACTGGAAGCATTTCTGGAGAACAGAATCTTCCAGGATATGTCCGGCTCGACACTGCTGGCAGATGAACAGGAACAGGCCGGATTTGAAAAGTTCATGGAGAACTATAAGAACGGAATTGCGGTCGAGCGTACGGCAGTGGATCTCCTGTGGTGAAAAAAACAACAGTACCGGTTTTCCGGCACTGTTGTTTTTTATTGCTGGTTTCGCTCTCCATGGAGCAATTTCAGATATCTGTTCCGGTATTGCAGAGGCGGAACCCCCGAAATTTTTTTAAAGGAAGTCTGAAAATGATTTGGATTACTGTATCCGACAAGTGTCGCGATATGCGTAATCGGAAAATCGCTGGAAATCAGAAGGGTTTCAGCATACCCGATTCTTCTTCTTATCACGTATTCCATGACGGAATAACCAGTTGCTTTCTTAAAAATATGAGAGATATAGTCGGGACTGAAGGAAAGAGCTTCCGCAATATCATCCAGCCGGATATCTTCGGTAAAATGTGTTGAAATATAGTTTTTGATTTCTGCAGTTATGTTAGACGCGTTATCTGTGATTACAGGTGACGCGTTTTGAAATGGAATGGAATCAGCTGTCAGAAGAAAGGACAGTGCCAGAGACTGCAGCAGCATCTGTTGATGATTGTTTCCCGGGTCCAGGTCAAGGATCTGATCGGCGAGTTCGATTAGAAAATGGAACTTCCGGCCGGAATGACGGACAGCAGGTGTTTTGGGAGCAGAAAGATAATTATCAGGATAATTACGCAGGCAGACCTCCGTAAATCCGAGGCAGTATGCTTCCAGTGTATCATTATCGGAGAGCATTTCATGCTCTTCTCCGGCATTATTGATTACGAGGTCACCGGTCTGAAGCGGATAGAGATCATCATTCAGACGAAAACTGCCGCTTCCGCGGATTACGAGTGACAGTTCACAGATAGACTCATGTGTGTGAAAGGGTCTGGAAATTCCGTGTTCCTGGCGTGTGATATACAGAAATCTCGGGATGGATCCGTTTCGGAATGCAGGAGACAGTAATTGTTGTGCGCGCATAACGATACTCACTTTCAATCTTCAACACAGGATTCTCGTGACTTCAGTCATGAGAGGAATGTGCAAAAACAAACTTGTCTTCAACATGGGTTTAAAGCCTGTGTTGAAGATTGAGCCTCCGGCGGATCGCAGAGCTGCGCATAGGAAGACGCACAAGTGCGTCGCGCAGCTCGCGCGCGATCAGAGATCGCGATTTACTTCAGCGGGGGAGTCCCTCTCCTCTACAGGCGGCGGGTAAATAATAAAAACCCAGATTACTGATATTATAACAAATGCGGCATCAAAATGGGAGAAAACAGAAATTGAAAGTTTTTGTCCCGATACTGGAAAAAAAGCCCGAAATCAAAACGGGATATAAAATGTCAAAAATGCAGGTCAAACATATAATAGAGACAGATCAAAACAAACGAAGCAAACAAAACAAACGGCACTGATATTTGGGAAACAAAAAGAGAAAAACTTCCGGAGCAAGGAAGAAAAATAAAAAAAGATAAAAAGGAGGATTTCAAAAATGACACAGAAAATCAGAATCGGACTCGTAGGCGCAGGATGGATGGGAAAGGCACACGCTTCCGCACTGGCAAATGCACAGCTGCTGTTCGGACCGGAATACGGTGTGGCTGAATTTGCAATCGTTGCTGACGCAAACGAGGCTTCCGCAAAGAACGCAATGGAGAAAATCGGATTTGAGCGCATGTCCACAGATTTTATGGATGTCATCAATGCGGATGATGTAGATCTGGTTGACATCGCAACCCCGAACTCCTTCCACTATACAGTTGCCAAGGCAGCGCTTGAAGCAGGTAAGAACGTTTACTGCGAAAAGCCGCTTTCCATCTCCGCAGAGGAGTCTAAAGAGCTGGCAGAGCTCGCTGCAAAGAAGGGTGTCATCAACTACGTCGGTTACAACAACACCATGAACCCGGCAAACGCATATGTCCGCGAGCTGGTACAGAGCGGCGCACTCGGACGCATCGTCCGCTTCCAGGGAACTTACGACCAGGATCAGCTGCTTGACGAGTCTCTGCCGATCACATGGAGACACATCAACAAACTGGCAGGATCCGGCGCACTCGGCGACCTCGGCGCACATCTGCTCTCCATCTCCCAGTTCATCATGGGTGATATCACAAGAGTCAACGCGATGACAGAGACCGTATTCCCGAAACGTCCGAAGAGCGCAGGCTCCGATGAGCTGGTCGACGTTGAGAATGAAGATATCGTAACATTCATGTGCAAATATGCAAACGGCGCAATCGGAACCATCGCTGCTGACCGTGTCGCTACCGGCCGCAAGAACTATCTGATGTATGAAATCCAGGGAACAAAGGGTTCTGTCCGCTACGATCTGGAGCGAATGGGTGAGGTTCAGGTTTACTTCCATGACGATGATGTCCGCGACCGCGGTTTCCGTACCGTTCTGCTGAATCCGGAGCACAAAGGCTACAGCGCATTCCAGCCGGCAGGCGGCATCTCGATCGCATACAATGACATGAAGATTCTCGAAGTACACGAGCTGTTTGCAGCACTGACACACAACGAGCCGTATGCATGCAACTTCGAATTTGGTTACAAGATCGACCGCACCATCGCTGCAGTTCTCGAATCTGCAAAGAACGAAGCATGGGTTGACGTTCAGTAAACAGGGAGGAAAGAAAAATGGCAATTCGCACAGGTATCGCACCGGACAGCTGGGGCGTATGGTTCCCGGAGCATGAGAAACAGACACCGTGGTATCGCTGTATGGACGAGATGAAGGTCGCCGGTTATGACGGTATTGAGCTCGGACCGTGGGGATACTTCCCGAATACAAATCCGATGCTGAAGAATGCACTTGCAGCGCGCGATCTTACACTGGTTGCAGGAACCGTCGGCGGAAATTTCCTTGACGATGTCAGCGTTGAAGATATGTTGAAGACAATTGATGAAATCGCAGCGCTTCTGAAGGAATTCGACACAGCAAAATACATTGTTCTGCTGCCTCCGATGTACACGAATCTGGAGACAGGCGAACTGGAGATGGAGACAAAACTCTCTGATGAACAGTGGAAGAAATACTGTGATAATGTGCAGAAATGCGCGGACCGCTGTGCAGAGTACGGCCTGGAAGGTGTTTTCCATCCACATGTAGACTGCCATGTTATGACAGAAGAAGAGATTGAGCGTTTCCTGAATGACACAAATGTAAATCTCTGCTTTGATACCGGCCACCATGTTTATGGCGGCGGCGAGCCGGTCAGCTTTTATAGAAAGCATGCGGACCGCATTCCGTATATTCATCTGAAGGACTGCGATCTTGGCGTGAAGGCAGAGATGGACAAGAATAAATGGTCCTTCGCAAAAGCTGTTACCGAAGATATCATGGTTGAGCCGGGCAAAGGAAGCATTGATTTTGCAGAGTTTTACAAGGCACTCGTCGAGAATAACTACGATGGCTGGTGTGTTGTTGAGCAGGATCTGTTTCCGGTAAAATCCTTCGATGTTCCGCTTCCGATCGCTGCACGCGGACGCGAGAATCTGCGGGCTGCAGGTTTCACAGAATAAAGAACTTCTTACTACCATTGATCGCATAAATCCCTTAATGAAGCAGAAAAAAGCACCGGCAGGAAACTGCCGGTGCGCTGTTTCTTCTGCCATGCAGGCAGTCCGAAGTTATCTCATGACAATCAATTCGTATTCGCGTGTTCCGAGTCCGATCTTCTCGGCGTGTGCAAGGGTGTCTTTCCAGGAAGAATCCGGGTTGTTGTTTTCCCAGTGATCTCCGTGATCGTGGAAATCATGTGCATGCATGTGATCGCCGAGCTGGCTGTTGCGGATTGGTTTTTCTTTTGCGCAGAGGTCTACACAGGCCTGGTCGAGTGCGACCGGATCGAAGGATGCGAGCATGCCGATGTCCGGAAGGATTGGTGCGTCATTTTCGCTGTGGCAGTCGCAGTTCGGGGAAATATCCATTACCATATTGATGTGGAATGTGGGGCGCCCCGCGCAGACAGCCGCGGCATACTCCGCCATCTTGCATCCGAGCTGATGCCCGGCATCCCATTCAATGTTTACAATTGCGTCAAACGGACAGGCGCCGATGCAGCGTCCGCAGCCTTTGCAGAGATCCTGATTGATGACGGCGAGATTGTTTTCGTAAGTGATTGCGTCAGATCCACAGGCTTTCTCACAGCGTCTGCAGCCGCGGCACTTTCTCGGGCGCACGCGCGGATGTCCGCCGTCATGCTGCTGCATCTTGCCGGCGCGGCTTCCGCATCCCATTCCGATATTCTTGATCGCACCGCCGAAGCCGGCCTGCTCATGTCCCTTAAAATGGCTCAGGCTGATGAAAATATCGGCGTCCATGATCGCTCTTCCGATCATGGCAGTTTTACAATATTCGCCGTTCGGAACCGGTACTTCGATATCATCTGTGCCGCGCAGTCCGTCACCGATGATGATCTGACATCCGGTTGTGATGGTGTTAAAGCCATTGATATTTGCACAGTCCAGATGCTCCAGTGCATGTTTGCGGCTGCCCGGATACAGCGTGTTGCAGTCTGTCAGGAACGGACGGCCGTTTTTCTCTTTTACCAGATCGGCAATGGCCTTCGCGTAGTTCGGGCGGATATAAGCCAGATTACCCAGCTCTCCGAAATGCATTTTAATTGCGACAAACTGTTTTTCCATTTCAATCGAGTCAAATCCGGCCATCCGGCAGAGCTTCTGAAGCTTTGTCGTGATCGGTACATTCATTTCTGTTCTGAAATCAGTAAAAAATACTTTTGATTTTTCCATGAAGTAACCCCCTTTGTGCTCCTGTTCAGAATTGCTTCAGCGAAAATACTGAATTTAGTCGTCAGATATCAGTATATCATAAGGGTGGGGCAGATGTCATCCAGGTCATGGTTTGTATAATATCATGAGTAAATAATGGTTTAGAATAATATTTTTACAAATATTTAATATAGACTTATCCATCCGTGATTTGCTAGAATGTACTCGTTTGTTAAATAATTTACAGTGTGAAATGAAAAGACAGAACGGGAGTTAAAGAAATGCTTGATATTTCCACAGAAAGTTGTAAGACCCTCAGAAAAGATATCCTGACGATGCTGCACGCATCCGGCTCCGGCCATGCAGGCGGATCGCTCTCCTGCGTGGAGATTATGGATGCGCTGTACGGCGGCATTCTCCGGATCGATCCGCAGAATCCGAAAAAGCCGGACCGCGATTATTTTGTCCTCTCCAAGGGACATGCTGCGCCGGCACTGTATGCGGCGCTCGCAGAGCGCGGATTTTTCCCGAAGGAAGAACTGCTGACGCTGCGCAAGGCGGGCTCACATCTGCAGGGACATCCTGATAAAAATAAAGTTCCGGGCGTGGATATGACGACCGGATCCCTCGGCCAGGGCATTTCCATTGCCACCGGCCTGGCGCTCGGCACCAGAACGAAGGGATATGATTCGAAAATCTATGTCCTTACCGGAGACGGCGAGCTGCAGGAGGGCCTCTGCTGGGAGGCAGCCATGGCGGCGGCGAATTACAAACTCAGCAATCTGACGCTGATCGTTGACTGGAACGGTCTGCAGATCGACGGACCGAACGAGGAGGTCATGAACCTCGGCGATCTCGGCGCCAAATTCCGTGCATTCGGATTTGAAGTCTGCGAGATCGACGGAAATGATCTGGATCAGGTCGTCAGGGCACTTTCCGCACCGGCAGGCGACAGGCCGCGCTGCGTACTGGCACATACTGTCAAGGGCAAAGGTGTTTCGTTCTATGAGAACCAGGTCGGTTCCCACGGAGCGGCGCCGAATGATGAGCAGTATGCGCAGGCGATGGCAGAGATCGGTTGAAAGGGGGAGTTATCATGTCAGATATGAAGGCAACCCGGCAGGCATACGGCGAGGCACTCGCGAAGCTTGGCGGTGAGAATGAGAATATTGTGGTTATGGATGCGGATCTTGCACACGCAACCATGACGAAGTTTTTTATGGAGAAGTACCCGGAGCGTTTTTTTAACGCCGGTATTGCAGAGGCAAATATGACCGATATGGCGGTCGGGCTGGCAGAGGTCGGATTTATCCCGTTTGTTTCAACGTTTGCGGTATTTGGTACGGGCAGAAATTTCGAGCAGATCCGTAATTCAGTCTGCTACCCGAAGGCGAATGTCAAGCTTGCCATGACGCATGCGGGCATCAGTGTCGGTCCGGACGGCGGCAGCCACGAGTCCATCGAGGACATCGCGCTGATGCGTGTGCTTCCGAATATGACGATTTTCTGTCCGGCGGATGCAGCTGAGACAGAAAAAGCGCTTCGCGCGGCCGTCGCGATCGAGGGTCCGGTCTATATCCGTCTGAGCCGCATGACAACCCGCGCGCTTCCGGAACAGGCATTTGTCCCGGGAAAGGCAAACTGCATGCGGGAAGGAAAAGATACGGCAATCTTTGCGTATGGAACGATGGTGGAGCGTGCCCTGGATGCGGCAGAAATGCTGAAGGCAGAGGGGATTGACGCGGCTGTTTACAATTTCCACACCATCAAGCCGCTGGATGTTGAGACGATCAACGAATGCGCAGCAAAGTATCAGCAGATTTTCACGGTCGAGGAGCACTCTGTTGTCGGCGGTCTCGGCGAGGCCGTTGCCGGCGTTGTGGCTGAGACAGGTGCATGCCGCGTGAAGAAGATCGGCGTCAACGACAAGTTCGGCCAGTCTGCAAAGCCGGAAGAGCTGTTCGAGATGTATGGTCTGGATGCGGCAAGTGTGGCGCGGCAGATTAAAGAAGTTATGAAATAATAAGCAGGTTTGATTTCTGTATAAGGGCTGCAGGGCTGTCATATTAAGCATTTAATTGCTTAATGCGGCAGCCCTGTTTCATGCTATAATAATGCATGGCAGTCATTTTTGTAAGAATTGGGACAGCTTCGGTTCAGTCCCGTTCCCCGGCATCAGAGGCGGGGTTTATCATGGAGGATCATAGCGTGTTAAAAGAACCTGTTCAAATTAAAAATGTATCACTGAAGAACCGTCTGGTTATGCCGCCGATGGCAACCTACAAAACAGCCGGCGACGGGAAGGTGACGCAGGATATTCTTGATTACTATGCGGCCCGCGCAGAGGGCGGAAAGATCGGATTGATCATCACAGAGCACGGCTATATCTGCCGGCAGGGAAAAGCGGGAGAAAAGCAGATCTCGTTTGCCGCAGATGCGGATCCGGAAGGCCTGAAAAAGCTGGTGGATGTGATTCATCAGAACGGATCGAAAGCGATCGCGCAGCTGAACCACGCGGGAAGTGCTGCGTCAGAAGCCGTTACCGGCGAAAAGCCTGTTTCGGCCAGTCGTGTCATCCTGCCGGTGACGCCGCCGATGGGTGACGGAACGGTTCCGGAAGAACTGACAGAAGCGCAGATCGAGGAGATCGTGCAGGCCTTTGCCGATGCGGCGGTGCGCGCAAAAGAAGCGGGCTATGACGGCGTGGAAATCCACTCGGCCCATTCGTATTTGTTGAATCAGTTTTATTCACCGCTGACCAATCAGCGGACTGACGCGTACGGCGGCAGCCTTGACAACCGGCTGCGGATTCACAGAGAAGTCATTGCTGCAGTCCGGGCAGCAGTCGGGCCGGATTATCTTGTGGCGTTCCGTCTGGGCGGATGTGATTACATGGAAGGCGGCAGCACAATTGAGGACAGTGTGTATGCTGCAAAGGTATTTGAGGAAGCCGGGATTGATCTGATCGATCTCTCCGGCGGCATGTGCCGGTTTACACGTCCCGGTCATGAAGAAGCCGGCTACTTTAAAGATATGTCACTTGCGGTGAAGGCAGCTGTCAATGTCCCGGTGATCCTGACCGGCGGCGTTAAAACGGCGGAGGAGGCAGAAGCGCTTCTCGCGGAAGGCGCGGCAGATCTGATCGGCGTCGGACGTGAACTTCTGAAAAACCCGAAATGGGCGGATGAGCAGTTAAATTGACCTGAATCTGAGGCGGATGAACAGCCGAATGCGGATGCGGGTTTTCGAATGAGGGGACCTGCAGGGTATAACAGAGGAAGAAAACATACAGGGAGAACACGATGGTTTTATACTACTCAGCAACGGGCAACACCGAATATATCGCGAAACGGATCGCAAAGCGGCTGGAGGATGAATGTCTGAATCTTCTGGAACGGATCAAAAATGATGATTTCTCAGAGCTGCATTCTGAGCGGCCGTTTGTGATCTGTGCACCGGTTTACGTGGCAGAAATGCCGACGTTTCTGCGGGATTATCTGAAAAAGGTACAGATGACAGGGACGAAAGATGTTTATTTTATTTTCACGAGCGGCGGCTATGCAGGCATTTCCGCGATGCTGGCGAAGCGCCTGATGCAGAAAAAAGGCATGCATTACATGGGGCGCGCGGAATTTCAGATGCCCCGGAACTACATGGCGAGCGACATGTATCCGGAACTGGAGGATGACGAGATCGCGCGCCGGATTCACACGTCCTGGCTGCAGATCCCGCGCGTTGTGGAGCGGATCCGGAACGGAAAGCCGCTGAAGGCACGGCATATTTATCTGTTTGAAGCGGTAATCACCGTGCCGTTTCACCCGGTCTGGACCAGAACCATGCAGCCTGCAAAACCATTTTATGCCACCGACAAGTGCATCGGGTGCGGCAAGTGTGAGAAGATCTGTCCGCTCAATAATATACAGATGGAAAACGGGCAGCCCCGCTGGAAAAAGCCCTGCGCACACTGCATGGCCTGCATCGGAAACTGCCCGGTTGAAGCGATTGAGTTTGGAAACATTACGCAGAAAAAGAAAAAATACAACCTGAAAAGGTTTTTATCGAATCATACTTTTACGTCATAAAGCCGTACATCTTCCTCGCCGTCGAAGAGTTCGCCGAGCTGCGGAATGATGCGGGTAAAATGCTCCGTTGCTCCGTGGATATCGATTGCCTCCTGGTCCTTCCAGACTTCCAGGAAAATCCGGATGCGTTCGTCTTCGCGGTCCTGTACATTGCAGTAGCTTACATTTCCCTCTTCCTGACGGGATTTTTCTACCAGCTCTGTGACCAGTGCCTGATACTGGTCCAGGGCTTCTTTTTTGATAATCTGTTTTGCAATAATCGCGATCATTTGCAGCTCCTTTCGTGAAAGACAGCCGGCGCGGCCGGCAGATTATAATGATTGATTTTATTATAATCGCTCTCCGGTACCGCGGCAAACAGTTCTTCGAAATCTGTCGGAAAAGAATCTGTTGTACAATATATGAAATCGCTTTTTCGTGCGAGACGTGATACACTGTTCTAAACGATGAAGATGCATTTTTGGAGGTATTTAAGATGCAGATTGATAACAACGATATTGCTTTGCTGCAGGATGAGATCGGAAGAGAAGGAAGAGTCGAAGAAGGCATCCGCATGCGCGACCGGTTCATCGAGATGGTGCGCGAGAGCGGAGACTACTGTCCGTGTAAGGAAAACTGCACGCTGCACGGCGACTGCTTTGCGTGCGTACAGGTACACCGCGGACACAGAGGACATCTGCCGCTCTGCATGTGGGATATGGTCAATGAGCGGATTGCGGACATTGCCAGTTTGACAGAAGGATCCTTCCGGAAATACATGAAGGACCACCCGGAGAGCGTCAACGGCGCGCCACGCGGCAAATCACAGCTCACGGTGGACCAGTACTATGAGCTGTTCCATGCCTGTTCAGAGAAAACAGAGAATTAAGGTTCGGAAGTAACTGTTTAACATAGTTTAGCAAGAATTCCCCCATCCTCTGCAGCCTGCAAATAAAAAGTCAAGGCTAAAATGATGTTCTTTGAAATTTTTTATACAGGTTGAAATGAAGGCATAAAAAAAAGGCCGCCAGAATGCCGGCCAAGTGATTTGCAAAGGTTCATAATTAGTTTACAGCAGTCTCTGGATGCTTCGACAGGTATTCCTTAACGCGGCCATAGTAGACGCGAAGGAACTTATTCGCACCGGCAGTCATGT
>JAFUCM010000178.1 GCA_017459675.1 Eubacterium sp. | reverse complement strand
TCGGTACAGAGTTCGGCTCCCATCCGGCTGCCTGAAAAACATTCCAGAGAATCTCTGCCATCCGGAATGCATCCGGTTCGTGTGCTTCCCGGAAAGCATGTCCGTCATGTCCGCCGGTGATCCGCACAGATGGATTCTGCTGCAGATGTCTGCGTCCGCTCCGCAGCCTGCGCCGGATCGTTCTGCTTCCGAGATTCAGAATATCGCCCGTCTCATGCACGGAGAGTCCCTGTGTCTCATGCATCAGCAGCACCTGCGATTCTCCCAGCGGCAGGTTCATGTACAGCTCGTACGCATCTGCTCCTTCCGGCGTGTCGTGACACAGCCGGAACGCCTCCCGGCTGATCCAGCAGAGAAAAAGATCCGCGCGCTGCAGTGTTCCGATATGGTTAATGACGTATTCAAAGAGCGTCTGCAGCAGCGTTTCCGCGCGCGCTGCATCATGCACCATCGCAAAGAGATAGGCATACTGCCGTCCGGCGACAGCTGAATACAGTTCTGCAAATGCGTTGCTGTCTCTGTTCTTCGCCTTTACGACCAGATCATTCAGATATCCGTGATCAAGCTTTTCCAATGCCGGTTAACCCTCCTGCAGTGCACGTCTGTCAGACAGTGCCACCAGTTCCGTAACGCTTTCAACCGTTTCTTCTTCAGCGGATGCGGTTCCCTGTGTATAGACCAGCGCCGCATCCGGGTGCATCTGATTATACTGATCCGTCTGGGCCTGTACCTTTTCCAGAAACTGCTGCAGACGCGCCTGTGTGCAGTCTCTGAAAATCGCGACGAATTTATTTCCGCCGTTCCGGCCCACGAAACAGACACCGTTTGCAGCCGCCAGGAGGATATCCGAGAAAGCCTGAATCGCCGTATCGCCGCCGCTGTGTCCGTGACGCCGGTTAATCTCGGAGAGACTGACCAGATCCAGCGTAATACAGCCCAGATCTGCAGGAAGTGGTTTATTCAGGAACTGACCGATATAAACATCTACACTGTAGCGGTTTGCCATCCCTGTCAGTGCATCTGAATAAACTGCATGATCCAGTTCCATATTTTCCCTGCGAAGATCCGCGTAGGAATTAAAATCATAAAACAGAAACAGGAACGAACCTGCCAGAAGGATCCACAGCAGCGCGCCCAGCATTTTCACATGCGGATTGACTGCCATCAGATGGTACAGTTCTGTATCCCGCACGATGAGCAGGACAGCCGCTGCCGCCAGCACGATCATCACAAATAGCTGTATGGTTTTTATCTTGTCAAATCGCTTCATACGGATACCTGTTGTTCTCCTTCTCCGGCTGTCTGTCGGAATCTTCACACGTCGGCTGTCTGCCGGAATCTACACGCGCCGGATGCCCTGCTTTCCGATCTGCAGAAGAATCTTCCCCTTAATCTGCCGCCGGTTCACTTCTCCGAATGCGCGTGAATCCATCGAGACCGTTCTGTTGTCCCCAAGCACAAGTACATGCCTTCCCGCACATCATAGGGATAAATGACTGCACCGGTTTCCGCCTGCGTCTCGCCCTCTGCCCAGGGTTCCTGCACGGCTTCTCCGTTGACAATCAGCTGTCCGTCCTGCAGGGCCACGGTATCCCCGCCTACGGCGGCAACCCGCTTCACATAGTAATCACCAGAGGGCACACGCATGGAAATCACATCTCCCGGCCGGTAATTTCTGACCGGACGCAGATATAAGACAATGGTTCCGTCTGTCAGTCCCGGTTTCATCGAATCTCCGCCCACAATGGAAAATCCGATCACAAAGCGAAAGAGAATGAACAGTGCCAGGATCAGAACGATAAAATGAATCGAGTCATGCAGCCAGCCCAGCTTATATGCGTTGTATTTTTCTAAAACTCTTGTATCAGTCTGGTTCTTCATAGGTATCAGTATAACATGTATTATATAAGACCGTGATCAAAAAACCCGTCAATTTCCGGATTTTTCCTGCAAAATTCATTGTTTTCCGCATGTGTGAGGATTTTTTTGTTCGCAAATATTTGCAGATGTGTTATGATAGATGCGAATTTTTTCCGGAGGATTTGTAATGGCTGCACGTAAATCAAGGAAAACTGAATCCCGCACCGACCACATCGATACTGCTGCAGTACGGCAGTACGGTGCTGAGATTGCACAGGGTTTTGGCAGTCTCGATGTAGGCGTCTATGCGTCCAGTATCGCGTTTTTCTTCTTCCTGTCCATCATCCCGATGCTGATTCTCGCAAGCGGACTGATCCCTTATCTCGGGATGCGTCAGGATGACCTGATTCACGCCATTACCAGCGTAACACCGGACATTCTCGATGAGCTGATCAACAATGTTGTCTGGGAATCCTTCAACCGCTCGACGCGGCTGCTGCCGTTTTCGATCATCATCCTGCTCTGGGCATCTTCCCAGGGTACGATGGCACTGATGCGCGGACTGAATAAAATCTACCGGACACATGACCACCGCACCTACTTTGAGCTGCTTCCGATCTCGATCGTATATACGGTCATCATACTGATTATGATGTTCTTCACGATCCTGCTGATTTTCAGCAATCTGATCAACCGCCCGGTCCAGGAAGCGCTGCCCCAGTCTCTGATCGTACAGTTCTTTACAACGCTGGGGCGCTATTCACTTGCGCTGTTCATTGTGCTGTTGATCCTGACGCTGTTTTATACGTTTCTGCCGAAGGGGCGCCGCAATTTCCTGCATCAGCTTCCGGGTGCGCTGCTGACCATTGTCGTGTGGATCTTCTTTTCACTCTTTTTCACGCTGTATATCAACGGCACCAACCGCTACACCAGCTTTTACGGAAGTCTCGGAACCATTGCGATCTTTTTGTTCTGGCTCTACTGCTGTTCTTATATTCTGCTGATCGGCGGTTTTGTCAACAAGCATTTTGAGGATTATATCCCGGCACTGTTTCAGAAGCGTCCCCGTAAGAATTATTATCTCGATGACTGAAACAGCACCCGGCAGATCTGCAGAACCGGGCCGGATACTTACCGCCACGAAACGGCATATTTATTTTTGAGGACACCATTTGTAAAATGTGCCCATCCGATTCCATATCCGTCTGCACAGACCAGCTTCCAGCCTTTTACAAGGCCGGCGAGCGGGTCTTTTTTTTCGGAACCTTCCGGCG
>JAFUCM010000177.1 GCA_017459675.1 Eubacterium sp. | reverse complement strand
TCCATTCCGATTTTGATTATTCTATTCATAGGTGACCTCCTTTTGTATGCGGTAATCCCTGTTACCATTGATCTTGACAATCATCAGTATACAGGTAAATCCACGTTGCTACAAATGTGAGGTCACTTCATATTATCTCACATGTACATTTCTATATTAGCGCACATTTGTATTTTTTGCAATAAATTTTCTGAAAATTTATAAAAAAGACACGGGACTGCCGGAGCAGTCCCGATTATTCTGTATTCACGCAATTTCAGTTCTGTCTGAGCGGCGGATCATGTTTCTTTTCGCTCACTCTCCGCCTGCAGGACGGATCTTGTTTCCTTTCGCTCAATCCTGATCCGCCTGCGGATCCAGGTCCGCCGCATTTCCCACATAACCGCAGGTCTTATCTGCACAGACCAGCTTCTTTCCCTTCTCCAGCATATAGCCGCCGCACTGCGGACACTTGATGTTGGATGGTTTCTGCCAGGACATGAAATCACAGTCCGGATGGTTGACACAGCCGTAATAGCGGCGTCCCTTCTTTGTCTTCTTAATGACGATGTCTCCGCCGCACTTCGGGCAGATGACACCGGTTTTCTCGAAATACGGCTTGGTGTTCCGGCACTCCGGGAAGCCCGGACATGCAAGGAATTTTCCGTGCGGACCGTATTTGATTACCATGTTGCGGCCGCAGTTCTCACAGATCACGTCGGATTCTTCATCGCGGATCTCCACTTCTTCGAGTTCCTGCTCGGCCACATCGACCGCCTCTTTCAGATCCGGCCAGAAATTGCGGATGATGGTCTTCCACTCCAGTGTGCCTTCCTCCACCGCATCCAGGAGTGCCTCCATGTTGGCAGTGAAGTTCACATCCACAATACTCGGGAAGGCCTGTTTCATCATGTCGTTGACCACTTCACCGAGCTCTGTGATGTAGAGTTTGCGCTGCTCCCGCGCGATATAGCGGCGGTTGATGATGGTGGTGATGGTCGGCGCATAGGTACTCGGACGGCCGATCCCCAGCTCTTCCATCTCACGCACCAGTGATGCCTCTGTGTAGTGTGCCGGCGGCTGTGTGAAATGCTGCTCCTCATCAAACTGCAGCAGTTTCAGGCTGCTGTCCTTCTCGATCTTGCCGAGATGATCATCTGCCTCCTTCGTATCAGTGCCTTCTGTGTAAACACTCAGGAAGCCCTTAAATACGAGCGTGGATGCCGATGCTGTGAAAATATATTCACCGCCGCGGATCCGTACGGTACTGGTCTCATAACGCGCCTGTGCCATTCTGCTTGCGGCAAAGCGCTTCCAGATCAGCTGATACAGGCGGAACTGGTCTCTTGACAGGTGCTCCTTGATCGAGGCCGGCGTGCGGGTAATATCGGTCGGACGGATTGCCTCATGTGCATCCTGCACATTTTTATTCCCGTTTTTCCCGCGGCTGCCGCCATTTCCGTCTGCAACATAGTCACTGCCATATTCTTCTGCGATATAGGCGCGCGCTGCTGCATCCGCTTCCGCGGAAATACGCGTGGAATCGGTACGCAGATAAGAGATCAGACCGACCGTGCCGACTTTCGGGAGATCGATGCCCTCGTACAGCTGCTGCGCGATCTGCATGGTCTTGTAGGTAGACATGTTCAGCACATTCGACGCTTCCTGCTGCAGGGTACTGGTCGTGAACGGAAGCGGCGCTTTCTTCACGCGGCTTCCCTTCTTAATCTCATCAACTTCAAATACGGCATTCTGCAGCTTCTGAAGAACTTCATCCACCTCTTCGCGGGAATGCAGCTCCATCTTCTTATCGGCGCCGTAGAAATGTGCCGTCAGGGGCTTTTTCTGTCCGTCAACCTGAAAATCTGCATCCAGCGTCCAGTATTCCTGCGGAATGAATGCATTGATCTCTTCTTCGCGGTCTGCGATGATGCGCAGAGCAACAGACTGCACCCGTCCCGCGGATAGTCCGCGTTTGATTTTCTTCCATAATAATGGGCTGATCTCATAGCCGACCATGCGGTCGAGAATTCTGCGGGCCTGCTGTGCGTCAACCAGATCCATATCAAGACTGCGCGCACTCTTCAGGGATTCTTTGACAGCTGATTTTGTAATCTCATTGAATGTAATCCGCTTCATCCTGGCAGGTTCCACCTTCAAAGTCTGTGAAAGATGCCACGAGATCGCCTCACCCTCGCGGTCCGGGTCGGTTGCGAGATAGATCATCTTCGCCTTTGCCGCTTCCTTGCGAAGTTTTGCCAGCAGATCGCCTTTGCCGCGTATTGTGATATATTTCGGTTCATAGTCATGTTCAAAATCAATTCCGAGCTGGCTCTTGGGCAGATCACGCACATGCCCCATGGATGCCTCCACCTTATAACTGGAGCCGAGAAACTTCTTAATTGATTTTACTTTTGTCGGCGACTCGACAATGACCAGATTGTTTGCCACTTTTACAACCTCCTCAAAGGATCAAATCCTTATTACATATATCACAAAGTATTTTGCCTTGCAAGTATGTTTTCAGGCATTTTTTGATCTGTCTGCATAGAAAAAAAGGCTTCCGGAGCAATTTCCGAAAGCCGTTTTATCTTGATTTTATCCTGTTTTTACCCTTCTTTTACTTTGTTCCGCACATCTGACGGGATCATCAGAGTTCATCACAAACCTGGAAAATAAAAAATTTCAGATAGTAAGATGTTTCTTCTCCTTCTGTCCAGAGAATCGGATGATCCGGCGACTGCGTGCGGAACTCCACCTGCCGCAGACGTTTATGTGCCGCATGTGCGGCCTCACGGATCGTTTTGGCCAGCAGTTCCTGCGTCATAAAATGCGAGCAGGAGCAGGTAGCGAGATAGCCGCCGTCCCTGACCAGCTTCATACCGCGCAGATTGATCTCCCGGTAGCCTTTGACAGCCCGTTTGGTCGCCTCTCTGGATTTTGTAAATGCAGGCGGATCCAGAATCACAACATCATATTTCTCACCCGCGGCCGCGAGGCGCGGCAGTTCGTCCAGCACATCTGCGCAGACAAATCTGACGCGGTCGTCCAGATGGTTGCGCGCGGCATTCGCCGCTGCGTCCGCCACCGCCTGTTCAGAGATGTCCAGACCGGTTACTTCCTTCGCGCCGGCAATCCCTGCATTGAGCGCAAAGGTGCCGACGTGTGTGAAACAGTCCAGAACACGTTTGCCGCGGCAAAGCTTCTGAATTGCTTTCCTGTTTTCCTTCTGATCCAGAAAGAATCCCGTCTTCTGTCCGTTTTCCACATCAACCAGATAGCTGACGCCGTTTTCCGTAATATCGACGCGCGTCGGAAATGCAGGACCGATAAATCCCTTGTACAGCTGCATGCCTTCCTTGCGCCGCACGGCTGCGTCCGACCGCTCGTAAATACCGCGGATCATGATGCCGTCTTCTGCCAGAATGGCACGCAGGGCATCCAGAATGAGATCCTTCAGCCTGTCAATGCCGAGGGCAAGAGACTGCACGACCAGAACGTCCTCATATTTATCAACGATCAGGCCCGGCAGCCAGTCAGCCTCTCCGAAAATAATCCGGCAGGCGGATGTATCCTCCATCACGGTTTTCCGGTACTCCCAGGCAGCCTTCACACGATTGTAAAGGAAGACATCATCAATTGGTTCCTGTGTGCGGCGCGACAGCATCCGGATCCGGATCTTCGAATGGCTGTTATAAAACCCATAGCCCATGAAATATCCGTCAAAGTCCAGGACACGCACAACATCACCGTCCCTGAAATCGCCGCGCACCGTCTCAATCTCATTGTCAAAAATCCACGCACCGCCTGCCTTGATGGTTCTGCCCTGCCCCTTGCGCAGGACGGCGGTTCCGTCAGACACGATGGATTTCCCCATTTCGTACCTCATTTCATTATCTCGGTATATCCGGATCATACCTCTGCCTCAGCAAGGCAAAGATCAAAATATGCTGCGAGACCTGTGCAGATCAACGCCTTCGTCATGTTCCCTGCAGAAGGTGCATCCGCTTTGTCCCCGGCCGGATCTCCCTCCGGCTTCCACGCATATATATTTTCCTGCTCATCACAGAGGATCATCTCTCCGCCCGTCTCCGGTGCAGGACGCAGCACAAAGCAGTCCGCCGGAAAACCGGCCCAGGTATCGCGGGCTGCCAGTGTCGCGCGGACCACATTCAGATCCGCCTCCACATTCATGCCGGTCCACTCGACGTTCCCGAATCCGATCGCACCAAAGTGGGTCAGGTACTGGGTAAACTCCTCCGGAAATGTCAGATTCAGTTTGTCCTCACAGTCCCAGACGCGCACCATCTCACAGCGCATCGAGTGGAAAATCTGCGGATGTTCCTTAATTTTGTCCACCAGTGCACTCATTTTTTATGCCTTCCCCTGTGATCCGAAGATCATCATCTTCTCAATCGTCGCCGCCTTGACTGCTGCAACCATTTCCGGAATCAGCCGGTCCATCTTGCGGGACTCATTATAATACGCCGCAACCGCACGGGCTGCAGCCAGATTGATATCTGTATAAATATTTACTTTACAGATGCCGCCTTTGATGCAGTTGCGGAAGTCCTCATCAGAGAGGCCTGATCCGCCGTGCAGTACAAGCGGCACATCGACCGCCGCACGGATCTCTGCCAGGCGCTCCAGATCCAGAACCGGCTTTTCGCGGTATTCACCATGTGCCGTACCGATTGCAACAGCAAGTGCGTCAATACCGGTGCGCGCTGCATAGTCAGCCGCTTCCTGCGGAGTTGTGTACATATCGATGTCCGCATCCGGATTTTCATTGAAACCGACATGGCCGAGTTCACCTTCCACTGTTGCACCGAACAGATGTGCAAATTCCGTCATGCGGGCGACGCGTTCCACATTCTCCTCATAAGGAAATGTGGAGCAGTCATACATAATGGAAGAGAATCCCAGCTTCAGTGCTTCGATAATCTTCGGCTCTGTGAGGCCGTGATCAAAATGCAGCACGACCGGAACGGACGCCTCCTCCGCCATAGGTTTCAGCAGCCAGCTCAGCTCTTTGAGCGGTGTGAATTTTGTCAGGCTTTCCGCAGTCCCGATGATGACGGGGCTGTCCAGTTCTTCCGCCGCTTCGATCACGCCGCGGGCCATCTCCAGATTGATGGTATTGAACAGGCCGACGCCGTAGTGATTGCGCTGTGCATCTTTCAAAACATCATTTAATGTTACAAGCATGGGATTCCTCCTCTTTGATCTCTATCATGTTTTCCTGCTGTCCGAATCCGGTCGGGCAGGCCCTGGTTTCTTTGCCCGAATGATTCAATCCGTTTTCTGATCGCGAAGCTCTGCGATGTCTTCACTCCGCTTCTGCCGGCATTTCCTCGAACATATCTGCTGCCTGTATATCCGGATTCTCACGGTCTGCCTCTGAGAGTTTTCCGAAAAAGCTCTCATGCGCTTCTTCATAACGCTTCTGATATGTGTTGTCTGTGTTCTGGTGCAGTGCTGATACATAAGAATGCGCCTTGGCGGCAATTTCCGGATGCACACGTACAATGACAGAAATACCGACATTTGAGCAGATATCAGCGATTTTCTCCAGATTTGACAAGATATCCAGGAATGAGATGCCCACATGCGTCGTACAGATTCCGTCACGCAGGCGGATCAGATGATTGTTGTGCAGTGCATTTGTCATGTCATCCATGACCTCTTCAAGTGGCTCGATATGCTGTGCCGCATCCACATCACGCTTTTCAAATGCCAGCTTTGTGAACACAAAAATCTCATTCATGAGCGAACGAATCACCTGCAGTTCTGCTTTCGCCTGATTTGAAAACGCCGATCCGTTCTGTTTTAATTCTTCCGCTGATTGTGCAATGTTTTTTGCCTGATCGCCGAGCCGCTCAAATTCTGTCACAACGCGGTTGTACTGATCCATGATTCGGATATATTTCTCTTCCCGTGCATACGGTGTGAGCTGTGACAGGTAATTGCTGATTCTGTCCGTCAGCATATTGATATTTTTCTCTTCTTCGTAGATCTCTTCGATCTTCTTCTCATCAAATTCAAATACTGTATCCAGTGCCTTATTGATATTCTCACAGGCAGCATTCAGCATTGTGCGCAGCAGATCATAGCAGCTGTTAAATGCCAGTGCGGGCGTCTGAAAGAACACCGGGTTCAGTGCTGTCAGCTTGTCTGCGTATTTGCTGGCGGGAACGACTTCGTCCTTGACAATTCGAAGACTTGCTTTTTCGTACAGGTTGACTGCAGGCAGCAGTACAATTGCACAGGTCAGATTAAAGATCGTATTGGTGTTTGCAATCGTTCCGGGTGACATTTTCGCATTCCAAAGGCCGTTCAGGACACCCGTCTGCTTCAGAATCAGCACAACAAACAGAACCAGTACCGTTTCACTTAAGTTGAACAGGATGTTAACGATACCAACGCGCTTCTGGTCCGGTTTTGCGCCAATCGAACATACAATTGCAGTGGTGACACAGTCTCCCAGATAGATACCGCAGAGAACAATATACACTGCTTTAAACGGGATTACACCCGACAGCGAAAAGGCCTGCAGAATACCGATTGTCGCAGAAGAACTCTGCAGCATAAATGCGACGCCGGCACCGACCAGATAACCCATCCACATGTGATCGCCAAGACTCTGGAACAGACCGTCAATCAAACCGTTTTCAGAAAGAACACTGACTGCAGAAGTCATATTGAGCAGGCCGGAGAACAGAATACCGAATCCGATGCAGATATTTCCGATAACATTGGACCGCCGGAAATTCAGAAACATGATGCAGACAATGCCGATAATCAGTGCAAGCGGTGCAAGTGTTGACGGCTGAAACAGTCGCAGAATGCTCGCCCCGTCTGCGTCGATTCCGATGAAGCGGATGATCTGACCGGTCACGGTCGTACCGACATTTGCGCCGATAATGACGCCCAGCGACTGACGCAGGGTAATGACGCCCGCTGCAACCAGGCCAGACGTGATAACGATAGTTGCCGTTGATGACTGAATAATTGCTGTCACAAGAACACCGAGTGCAAACGCCTTAATCGGGTTATTTGTGACCTTTTCCATAAACATTTTCAGTGTGCCGGAAGACCCTTCCTTCAGGTTGTCTCCCATCAGCCGCATGCCGTAAAGGAACATGGCAAGTCCGCCAAGCAGGGATATGATGTTAAAGATGCTCATACTGATACCCTCTATTTTATACTTTCACTACTATTTTCCTGTATTGCTGCCCGCAGCAGCCTCTTCACTTTGTCTGCTGATCACGTGTAATCCGGATCCGGCCTTACTCCGCCTCATACGCCATCCGCAGCACATTCAGGTAATCTTCCTTTGTCATCGGACGCGGATTGCTCTCTGTTGAAATATTAGCCGCAGACATCTCCGCCAGCTGGTCAAAGTCCTTTGGATCGACATTCTGTGAACGGAAATTCGGAAGCCCTACTTCCCTGCACAGGTCTTTGACCGCCTGAACCGCTGCCGCTGCGCCTTCTTCTGCTGTTGCAAAGGAAATACCCATCGCCTGTGCGACACGCGCATATTTTTCTGTGCAGTAATCCATGTTGTATTCCATAACATAGGGCAGGAAAATTGCATTGCACATGCCGTGCGGCAGATCACACATGCCGCCAAGTGATTCCGCGACACAGTGAACAGAGGCAACATCACTGTGACTGAAGGACATACCGCCCAGCATGCTTCCCATCAGCATGGCACTGCGGGCTTCGATATTGGAACCGTCTTTTACAGCAGTCACCAGATTATGACTGATCAGTTCAATCGAATACAGTGCAAATGCATCACCGATCGGTTCTGCGCAGGTTGCCGTATAACCCTCAATCGCATGCGTCAAGGCATCCACACCGGTGGATGCAGTTACCATCGGCGGAACGGAAATGGTGAGTTCCGGATCGCACAGCGCAAGTGTCGCTGCCGTGAACGGACTCTTGATCGTCATCTTGTAGTGATTCTCCGTATCCGTAATAACGGACGAGAAAGTCAGTTCGCTTCCGGTGCCTGCTGTCGTCGGGATTGCAATCATCGGTGCCTGCGGTTTCGTCGCTGCGGTTTTTCCCTCATACAGCTTGATTTTATCCGCTTCGTGTGCAAGCAGGACACCAACCGCCTTCGCGCAGTCAATCGGGCTGCCGCCGCCGATGGCGATCAGCGAATCCGAACCGAATTCCCGCGCTTTTGCGGCACAGGCCTCCACATTCACATCTTTGGGGTTGGCTTCCACATCGCTGCAGACAATATACGGAATCCCTGCCCCGTCCAGGAGTTCTGTAATGCGTCCGACAACCCCTGCTTTGACAAGGCCGGGATCGGTAATGATCGCGGGACGTGCACACCCGAGCCGCTTCACTTCATCCGGCAGCTGACTGACGACGCCGGGACCATAGACAATCTCTGTCGACAGTACAAACCGGAATGCATCCATCGGGTTCTTATTTGCGTAATAATATGATTTCATCTCTCACAACCTCGCTTCTGCGACTGAAGTCTTTCCGCCCTCTGTCAGGGCGGGATCTCACTCTGAGATATTACAACGAGAAAAAAGGGCATTGGTCTCATGCAGATGAACGCACAGCACAATGCCCTTTCTATTATATCATTATCACGCCGCGTTTGCGACCAAAAATATGTCTTTCAGCTGCGGTCTTATATGAATCCGGATAACCGGATACATCCGCTCCTGATTTTACTGCTGCTTCTCTGCAATAGCCGCCTGCGCTGCTGCCAGTCTTGCGATCGGCACGCGGAACGGTGAGCAGGAAACATAGTCCAGACCGATCTTGTGGCAGAACTCTACGGATGACGGATCGCCGCCGTGCTCGCCGCAGATACCGAAGTGCAGATTCGGGTTCTTCGGCTTAGCCAGATCGATTGCCTGCTGCATCAGACGGCCGACACCTGTCTGGTCAAGCTTTGCAAACGGATCGTTCTCGAAGATCTTCTCGTCATAATATGCATCCAGGAACTTGTTCGCATCATCACGGGAGAATCCGTAAGTCAGCTGTGTCAGGTCATTGGTACCGAAGCAGAAGAAGTCAGCCTCCTCCGCGATCCGGTGTGCACGGATGCATGCACGCGGTGTCTCGATCATGGTACCGATCTCATACTCAAGTTCAACATCTGTACGGGCGATCTCAGCGTCTGCAGTCGTCTTGACGATCTTCTTGACGTGATGCAGCTCTCTCTGGCTGGATGCCAGCGGGATCATGATCTCCGGTTTTACAACCCACTCCGGATGTTTCTTCTGTACTTTAATTGCAGCGCGGATGACTGCCTTGGTCTGCATTACTGCGATTTCCGGGAAGGTGACTGCCAGGCGGAGTCCTCTGTGTCCCATCATCGGGTTAAACTCATGCAGAGAAGCGATCATCGCTTTGATCTCTTCAACGGTCTTGCCCTTGGTTGCTGCCAGCTTTGCGATCTCGATCTCATCGCTCGGTACGAACTCATGGAGCGGCGGATCCAGGAAACGGATGGTAACCGGGTTGCCTTCCAGTGCCTCGTACAGCTGCTCGAAGTCATTCTGCTGATACGGCAGAATCTTGCTGAGTGCAGCCTCACGCTCTTCGGATGTCTCGGAAATAATCATCTCGCGGAATGCAGAGATACGCTCTTCTTCGAAGAACATATGCTCTGTACGGCAGAGGCCGATACCTTCTGCGCCGAGCTCACGTGCTCTTCTTGCATCTTCCGGTGTATCAGCATTGGTGCGGACTTTCAGTCTTCTGTACTTGTCTGCCCATCCCATAATGCGGCCGAACTCACCGGCAATCTTTGCATCGACTGTGTCAATGATGCCTTCATAAATATTTCCGGTAGAACCGTCGATAGAGATGAAATCTCCCTCGTGGAATTCTTTTCCGCCAAGTGTGAAGGTCTTGTTTGCCTCATCCATGGTGATGTCGCCGCATCCGGAGACACAGCACTCGCCCATGCCGCGGGCAACGACTGCCGCATGGCTGGTCATACCGCCGCGGACTGTCAGGATACCTTCTGCGGACTTCATGCCGGCGATATCTTCCGGAGATGTCTCCAGACGGGTCAGGATAACCTTCTCGCCTCTTTCTGCCCATGCAACAGCATCTTCTGCCGTGAAGACAACCTTACCGCATGCAGCACCCGGTGAAGCGCCAAGTCCCTTTCCGATCGGTGTTGCAGCCTTCAGTGCAGCCGCATCAAACTGCGGATGCAGCAGCGTATCGAGGTTACGCGGATCGATCATAGCGACCGCTTCTTCCTCTGTACGCATTCCTTCATCAACAAGATCACAGGCAATCTTCAGTGCAGCCTGTGCGGTTCTCTTACCATTTCTGGTCTGCAGCATGTAGAGCTTGCCGTTTTCTACGGTGAACTCCATATCCTGCATGTCGCGGTAGTGATTCTCGAGAATCTTGCAGACATCTGTAAACTGTGCAAATGCCTCCGGGAACTTCTGCTCCATCTCGGTGATGTGCATCGGTGTACGGACACCTGCAACAACGTCCTCACCCTGTGCGTTGGTCAGGAACTCACCAAACAGACCTTTTTCACCTGTAGCCGGATCACGGGTAAATGCGACGCCTGTACCGCAGTCATCTCCCATATTTCCGAATGCCATGGACTGGACATTGACTGCAGTACCCCAGGAATACGGAATATCATTGTCGCGGCGATAGATATTTGCACGCGGGTTGTCCCAGCTGCGGAAGACTGCCATAATGGCACCCATCAGCTGTTCCTTCGGATCACTCGGGAAGTCCTCACCGATTTTAGCCTTGTACTCAGCCTTAAACTGATTTGCCAGCTCCTTCAGGTCTTCTGCAGTCAGATCAACGTCCTGTGTGACGCCGCGCTCTGCTTTCATCTTGTCAATGAGCTCTTCGAAATACTTCTTGCCGACTTCCATAACGACGTCGGAATACATCTGGATAAATCTTCTGTAGCAGTCCCATGCCCAGCGCGGATTGCCGGACTTCTCAGCGATAACTTCCACGACATCCTCATTCAGGCCAAGGTTCAGGATGGTGTCCATCATACCCGGCATGGAGGCGCGCGCACCGGAACGTACAGAAACAAGGAGGGGATTCTCTTTGTCACCGAACTTCTTGCCTGTGATCTCTTCCATTTTTACGATGTACTCGTTGATCTGCTCCTGGATCTCCGCATTGATCTTACGGCCATCCTCATAATACTGTGTGCAGGCCTCTGTCGTAATCGTGAATCCCTGCGGCACCGGAAGACCGATGTTGGTCATCTCAGCCAGGTTTGCGCCCTTTCCGCCGAGCAGCTCACGCATATTGGCATTACCTTCTGTGAACAAGTACACCCACTTATTTGCCATTCTTACATTTCCTCCTGATTTCTTCTCTTTTCTTATTATTATACTTTTCGTCTCACGTCCCTCATTCTAACCTTGAATCATGCTCTTCGTCAAGTTGCGAAACGCGTCATTTCATGGTTTTATGTGATAGTTTTTGCATTGTTTTCAATACAAAAAAAGACTGCCGCATTTTTGATGCGGCAGCCGCTGTAAATCGTTATTGCACTATTACAAATCATTATACAACCCGGCGTACTGCTAGGATGGTGTGGTACGCAGCATTCGTTCCGCTGATGATGCCGCGGGTCGGATCACACGCATGCACGATCTGTCCGCCGCCCATGTAGATGGCTACGTGGCCGCTGTAGCAGATGATGTCACCCGGCTGTGCCTCTGAATAGGAAACGCCTCTGCCGGCACTGCGCAGTGCGCTGGACTGACGTGCCACACTGTATCCGAAGTGTGCATATACCAGATGAACGAAACCAGAGCAGTCTGTACCGTTCGTCAGGCTGTTGCCGCCCCATACATACGGATTTCCGACAAACTGCAGTGCGTAATCTACGATCGCCTGACCTGCAGAGGAACTGCCGGAGCTGTATGATGTTGTCTCTTCCTCGTAGCTCTCTTCCTCGTAATCGGAATCGCTGTCGTAAGAAGAACTGCTTTCACTGTAGGAGCTGCTGTCAGAGGAACTCTCACTGTAGCTCTCATCTTCGTCACTGTAGGAACTGCTGTCGGAATCGCTGCTGTAGTCCTCTTCTTCATCGTAGGACTGCTGTGCGGCTTCCTCTTCCGCTGCCTGGCGCGCTGCCTCTTCCTCAGCCGCCTGACGTGCAGCTTCCTCTGCGGCTGCCTGGCGTGCCGCCTCTTCTTCGGCCGCCTTACGCGCTGCCTCCTCTTCTTCTGCTTTGCGTCTCGCTGCTTCCTCAGCGCGCTGCTGCTCGGCAGCCAGCTCCTGAATCTTCGCGTTCTGCTCAGCCAGAAGTTCCTGGAACGCGTCAGCCTTCTCATTTGCAGATGCAAGCTGTGCATCATAATCTGCAGAAGTTTCTTTTGCTTCTTCCAGAAGTCCTTCCAGATTTACCTTCTCAGCCTCCTGCTCGGACTGCATTTCCTCATATTCGGCTTTCTGGTTTTCCTGATCTGTCTTCAGCTGCTTTACTTCCTCGACGACCTGCTCATATTCATCCAGACAGTCGCGGTCATAGGAATACATCTTCTGCGCAAATTCTGCCTGATTCAATACCTTGGAGAGGGACTCTTCTGAGAAAAGCATCATGCCCCATCCGGTATTTCCGCCGGTCTCGTAGATATACTGAATACGCTTCTTCATCGCCTCGTAGGCGGTACTCTCACGCTCTTCGGCATTGCCAAGATTAACGGTTGTCTGCTGAATCTCGGCCTCTTTATCGCTGATCTGCTTCTCCAGTGTATTGATGGAAGCGATCGTTGTCACAAGTTTTGAATCAAGCGAATCAATCTCGCCGACAATTTCCTGCTTCTTCTCTTCCAGCACGCCGATGGAACTCTGCAGTTCCTGCAGCTTGGAAGTTGTCTGTGACTGCTCTGCCTGCATCTCCTGCAGCTTTTCAGAGGCCTCGGCCTCCTGCGCCTGCAGTTCTTCCAGCGTGACGGCTCCGACAGAAGCGACCTGTGCGAGTGCCAGTGTCATTGACAGTAAAACTGTCATCAATGTTCGTCTCTTCACGCGTAAACCTCCTGTAAAGATCTATGTAGTAAATAAAATATACTCCCGACTTTCACTACGGAACCTATTGTAACATTCTCGTAATATTTCTGTCAAGCATATGTATTTAATGGATTGTATTTCTTTACAAAAGGGTTGCGTTTTGTCTTATTTTTC
>JAFUCM010000040.1 GCA_017459675.1 Eubacterium sp. | reverse complement strand
CTTTGCCGAAAGATTTCGGCCAGACCTATCAAGAAACAGAAAACAATACGCACATCGATTAACATTGAAAAACGTCTCGGATCCCGCATAAACACTGGGGAACCGAGACATTCATTCTTTTTTAAGTGTCAAAGACGGGATAATACTCACCCGCTTTTTTCAACGCTTTTTTCTAACCCTGCGGTATAATTGCGCCCTGCCCGGCTGCTGGAAATGTCCCTGCGGAATCTCTGTCCTTCCCTGTTTTTCCAGTTTTCTGCGGAAACCGGCCAGCAGAATCCATTCCAGACGCCGTTTCAGAATGATCTGGATCTCCTCGCGCGGATGAATCGGCTGCACCAGAATGGAAAAAATTCCCGCGCGGTTTGCACCGCAGATATCCGTGAACAGCTGATCTCCGACAAACAATGCCCTGTCCGGCGTCACATCGATCAGATGGCATGCGGCCCGGTAGCCGGATGCCGCCGGTTTGTGCGCATTGACAATACATTTTGAATGCACCTGATCCGCAAACGGACGGACCCGGTACATCTGATTGTTCGAAATCAGACAGGTACGGAACCCGATCGCATGAAGCCGCGCAAACAGTTCGACAGCCGCCTCATCGGCCGGCGCGCCGTGCGGGACCAGCGTGTTGTCAATGTCATACAGCACAGCACGGTATCCCTTCTGATACCATGCTTCGTAATCGATCTCGTAAGCGGATCTGCACCAGAGATCCGGGTACAGGGTGTCGAAAACTGACATTGTGAGTGTCTCCTTCCTTTTAATCTAAAAGCTGCTGAACGATTTTATCCACATGTATGAAATCGTTCAGCAGCCATTTAATAATCAGATCTGTGTGTAATGCTCCAGGAAATTGCCGAGTTTCTCAATTGCCTGCCGCAGCTGTCTTCTGTGCGGCAGATAGACGACACGGAAATGATCCGGAACCGGCCAGTTGAATCCGCTTCCCTGTACGATCAGCACCTGCTGCTCATGCAGGAAATCGTATGCAAATTTTACATCGTCGGTGATGTTGAATTTGCGGATGTCCAGCTTCGGGAAGATGTAAAATGCCGCCTGCGGTTTCTTGACGGAAATGCCGGGAATATCATTGAGCATCTGGTAGACGAGCTCACGCTGTTCATACAGTCTTCCGCCAGGCTGCAAATATTCATTGACACTCTGGTAGCCGCCAAGTGCTGTCTGCACGATGCTCTGTGCCGGTACATTTGAGCAGAGGCGCATGTTGGACAGCATGTTCAGACCTTCGATATAGTCTTCAGCGCCGGATTTATCACCGGAAAGAACCATCCAGCCGACACGGAAACCGGCGACCATATGGGATTTGGAAAGTCCCGAGAAGGTCACACAGAATACGTCCGGTGCCAGTGATGCAATGGAGGTGTGCTTCAGGTCATCAAAGATCAGACGGTCATAGATCTCATCGGAGAAAATCATCAGCTGGTTTTCTCTTGCAATCTGTGCGATCTGTTCCAGAATTTCATCCGGATACAGCGCGCCTGTCGGATTGTTCGGATTGATGATAACGATGGCTTTGGTCTTACTTGTGATTTTACTCTCAATATCATCGATATCCGGATACCAGTCCGCCTGCTCGTCGCAGATATAATGAACCGGCTTGCCGCCTGCAAGCGTTGCGCAGGCTGTCCACAGCGGATAATCCGGTGCCGGAATCAGGATCTCATCGCCATCGTCCAGAAGCGCATTCATGGCCAGCTGGATCAGCTCGCTGACACCGTTGCCGGTGAAAATGTGCTGGATATTCAGGTTCGGCAGTTTCTTCAGCTGATAGTACTGCATGATCGCTTTTCGGGCTGAGAAAAGGCCTCTGGAGTCTGAATATCCTTCACAGTCGGATACATTGGAAATGATATCCTGGATCACCTCGTCCGGCGCGTGAAAATCAAAAGGCGCAGGGTTGCCGATGTTCAGCTTCAGAATCTTCTTTCCTGATTCTTCCATTCTTGCCGCCTCGGCGACGACCGGTCCGCGCACATCATATAATACATTGTCCAATTTCGAAGATTTTTTAAAGGTACGCATAATCTTATCCCCTCTTCATGGAAAAAATCTGACGATATCATCGATATCAGCAAAACTTTTATCATACTAACACATTAAAATGTCAAATGCAATCTTATCGCAACTTCGACCTGATAATCTGCAAATTCCATCAGAAATCTTGTTCTTGTTCTTGACTTTAGCACGTTTAAGTGTTACGCTTTAAAGCGATGTGTTCAACGCTTCAACGCGCGAAATCATCCGGTGCGGTGTTTTCCATTATCCGGTGCTGCGTTTTCTATCATTTGACGTCGTGTTTTCTATTATTTAACATTGCGTTTTTTATAGAATAATTTTATAGAAAAGATTCTTGTTGAATGCATTCAGAATTTACGATTGAGAGGAACAAAAAATGATTATCAAGATTCTCATGCTGCTCGTATTCTTCGGCGTTATGGTCAGTATCGGCCTCTACTGCCGGAAACATGCAACAGATGTCAACGGGTTTGTTCTCGGCGGACGCAGTGTCGGACCGTGGCTGACTGCATTTGCCTACGGTACATCCTATTTCTCCGCCGTAATCTTCGTCGGCTATGCCGGCCAGTTCGGATGGAAATACGGAATTGCGTCCACATGGATCGGAATCGGAAATGCGCTGATTGGTTCACTGCTGGCATGGGTCATTCTCGGCCGCCGTACCCGTATTATGACGCAGCATCTGAATACTGCTACCATGCCGGAATTCTTCGGCAAGCGTTTCGGAAACCCGTCTCTGAAAATTGCAGCTTCCATTATTACCTTCATTTTTATGATTCCTTACACGGCATCCCTGTACAATGGTCTTTCCCGTCTGTTCGGCATGGCCTTCAACATTGATTATTCTGTATGTGTGATTGCCATGGCAATTCTGACAGGTATCTATGTCATTGCAGGCGGTTATATGGCGACAGCCATTAATGACTTTATTCAGGGACTGATCATGATCTTCGGCATCTGTGCCGTCATCGGCGCGGTTCTGAAGAGCCAGGGCGGCTTCCTGTCAGCACTGAACGGTCTCGCGCAGATCAGTGATCCGGAAGTGTCTGCAACACCGGGTGCCTTTAACTCTTTCTTCGGCCCGGATCCGCTCAACCTGCTTGGCGTTGTCATCCTGACATCCCTTGGTACCTGGGGACTTCCGCAGATGGTCCAGAAATTCTACGCAATCAAGAGTGAAAAAAACATCGGTACCGGAACGGTTATTTCCACCGTATTTGCTTTTATTGTTGCCGGCGGATGCTACTTCCTCGGCGGTTTCGGCCGTCTGTTCTCTGACAAAATTGACATTGCTTCCGGCGGTTTCGACTCCATTGTTCCGACCATGCTCTCCGGTCTTCCGGACATTCTGATTGCCGTCGTCGTCATCCTGGTGCTCTCCGCTTCCATGTCGACGCTGTCCTCCCTCGTGCTCGCATCCAGCTCCACACTGACACTGGATCTGCTCAAGGGACACGTTATCAAAAAAATGGATGAGAAGAAACAGCTGCTGATCATGCGCGCACTCATCGTCGTATTCATTGCGATCTCTGTTGTCATCGCGCTGATTCAGTACAAATCCAACGTCACTTTTATCGCACAGCTGATGGGTATGTCCTGGGGTGCTATGGCAGGTGCTGTCCTCGCACCGTTCCTGTACGGCCTTTACAGTAAGAACACCTCTCCTGCTGCATGCTGGGTCAGCTTCCTGTTCTCCACCATCTTTATGCTGGTGAACATGTTTGCACGTCCGAGCCTTCCGGCACTGCTTCAGTCTCCGATCAACGCAGGTGCATTCTGCATGATCTTCGGTCTGATCATTGTCCCGATTGTCTCGCTTTTCACACCGAAGCCGGACAAACAACTTGTTGACGACGCGTTCTCCTGCTATGATAAGAAGGTCGTAGTTCCGCAGAGTGAAGCACTCGGCGAGGGAGAAGAAGTTTAAAGTGGGCTTTAAGTGAGTTCGCGCGAGGTGGTGACGCTATATGTCTCCCGGCTCAGATGGAATTCGCCGTTAGACATATAGCGTCACCGCCTCGCACTTACTCTTTGGCGAATTCTACTTTCGCGGGGGTCGTGG
>JAFUCM010000176.1 GCA_017459675.1 Eubacterium sp. | reverse complement strand
GTCGGAAAAGATCAGGCAGTTGCAGTTGAGCTGCTTGTTTCATCGACACTGGCACTGGACGGGATGGTGACGGAGAAGATCACTGAATTACAGCCGGATGTTATTGTGGCAGACTCTGTTGCATATTGGGGCAAACTGGCTGCAATGAAGCATGGCATTCCATATATCTCTTCAACGACAACATTTGCGTTTAATAAGCATTCCGCCAGATATATGAAGCATGGAATCGGGGAAACGATGAAAATGCTGTTTTCCATGCCTAAGGTGAACAAACAGATCAAACGACTTCGGGAAAAGGGATATCCGGTGAAGAGTATCCTGGATATCGTACAGAATGATAATGATACAAACACGATCGTGTATACTTCAAAATATTTTCAGCCGTGTTCAGATACATTCTCTGAGAAATATCATTTCATCGGCCCGTCAATCCGTCCGGTTCAGAATACCTTTGAAAAGAAGGCAGATAAGACAGTTTATATTTCCATGGGTACAGTTAATCAGAACAGGACGTTTTATCGTAACTGCATCGATGCGCTGGGAAATACGGACTATCAGGTTATTATGTCGATGGGAACCAATACAGATCATTTTGATGCCGTGCCGGAAAATATCGAGATCTATGAGAGCGTGGATCAGATGGCTGTGCTGGAGATCGCAGATGCTTTCATTACGCACTGCGGAATGAATTCGGCTTCGGAGGGGTTATATTTTGGCGTTCCGCTGATTCTGTTTCCGCAGACGCCGGAACAGGGTGCAGTGGCAAAAAGAGCAGAAGAGCTTGGCGCCGGCCTCAGGCTGTCATCAATGGGAGAGGATGATGTTCTGAAGGCGGTTGCACGGGTGATTGAGGAGAATCACTTCAGACGAGGTGCTGAAAAAGTATCTGAAAGCTTCAGGAACAGCGGCGGTATCCGAGAGGCAGCTGCTTTTATAGAAAGTATGTGCGATGCGAATGGTTAACGTCTGGTTCTGTTCCGACCGAAGCGGAGCGCGGATATCGCGATTAAATGAATTGTTGAATGAAACGGCATGTAAGCATAAAATAAATTAAATAAATATTTTATGCAGGAGGATAACTACATGGCAATCTTAACAATCATTCTCGGTGTGGTGCTGATAATCGGAGGTTTTAGATGCCTGTTTACGCCATTTGCTTCATTTCTGGCCGCAGGCTACATTATCGGGATCATGCTTTTTATTTACGGTATCATTTCGCTGATCCGGGAGATCCAGACAAAGGCAGGCATCCTCGCTTATATTACGTCTGTTCTGGCTATTATTGTCGGTTTCTTTGCGATGACCCGTCCGGGCGGAACGCTTGCAATCGATATGATGATCCTGGACTTTGTTGCGATCTGGTTCCTCATCCAGGGTGTAACCGGGCTTGTTATTTCGATCGGGCACCGGCATGAAATTCCTTTCTGGGGACTCGGGGTCGTATCCGGCATTTTTGGAATCATAGCAGGTATCATTTCCCTGATTAATCCCGCAGCTGAAATGTTTGCGGTCGGTACACTGATTGCGATCTACATGATTGAGACCGGCCTCGGACTGATCACAGTCGGCAGTGTGTTCGGATCAATCAAAGAGCATGCGCACGATACGGAATAATCATATACAAAGAAATATTAAAAAACAGAAAGCGGATCCGCTCAGGCATTCGATTGACTTTATCACGGGCAATCGGTCTGAGTGGATCTGCTTTTAATATGTTGTTATTGTTTTTCAGGCGGACGCGATTTTTACCAGGGTAACAAGTTGTTGCAAATTCTCATAAACAGGAGTAATATTATTGTTACATTTTTCTATATAAATATATATCGGTAAATATAATTACATGTAAATTTATATGAAAAATGTTTTATGTAGAATAATGATATTAGAAAGAGAAGCCACAATGAACCCCAAAACACTGAAGTATATTGTTAAACGTCTGATCCTTGCAGTTTTTACAGTCTGGGTGGTCATCACCGTCACATTCTTCATCATGCACGCCGTACCAGGCGGCCCGTTCGTAGGGGAAAAAGCCATTTCTCCCGCTGCACAGAAAGCACTGGAATCCAAATATGGTCTGGATAAGCCGGTTATGCAGCAGTACACCACTTATTTAAAAGATGTTCTTCAGTTCCGGTTCGGACCGTCTCTGAAACAGAGAGGCCGGATGGTAATTGATATCATGTTTGACGGCCTGCGTACGTCTGTAAAACTTGGCGTGGTCGCGGCATTGCTGGCGCTGGTCAGCGGTGTTGTGCTTGGTGCATTTGCTGCACTGCACAGAAATACAGTGCTGGACCGTGTAATCATGGTAATTACGACAGCATTTGTATCCATGCCGTCCTTTATTATGGGATCGCTGCTGCTGGTTATTTTTGCGATTAAACTGCAGGTTCTCCCTGCTAATGGTGCGACACCCGGCGGGCTGGTATTGCCGATTATTACACTGATGCTGTATCCGATGGCTTATATCACCAGACTGACACGTTCCTCTATGCTGGATGTTCTGGGCCAGGATTATATCCGGACGGCAAAGGCCAAGGGTGTACCGTATAACAGAATCATCTTCGGGCATGCTTTGAAGAACTCCCTGATTCCGGTCATCACGTATTTCGGACCGATGCTGGCTTACATCGTTACAGGTTCGCTGGTTGTCGAGCAGATCTTTGCTGTGCCGGGAATCGGACGTGCGTTTGTCTCCAGTATTATCAACCGCGATTATATGATGATCATGGGAACGACGATCGTGCTGGCAACACTGATTGTCCTGATGAATCTTGTCAGCGATATTCTGTACAAAGTGGTTGATCCGCGCATTACGCTTGAGTAAATGTGGAGCAGATTGAAGTTTTATTTCATTCTTCAGCATGGGTTTAAAGCTTTTGTTGGAGATTTACCCTGAACTGTCCGCACGGCCTGAGAAGCGTTGCAGGACGGGAATGATAAAAAGATGAGAAAATGAGGTACAACATGGATAACAATCTCAAGCGGCTGAGCATGCAGATCAATGTCGATGATCTGCTGCCAGCCAGTGAAGAAGAAAAAGAATATATGATTAAAATGCGGCCGTCAACCACCGCATTCAAAGACGGCGTCCGCCGCCTTCGCAAGAATAAAGTTGCGATGGTAAGTTTCTGGATTATTGTGATCATCACACTGGCTGCAATTATCATCCCGATTTTCTGGCCGTACAAGTATGAGTCAATGCTGGGCGTACAGCCGGGCAAGCCGGTAGATGCTTCTTATAACAATCTGCATCCGTTCGAATATTCCAGAAGTGAACAGAAGCGGATCGATGAAGGAGAGAAAGTATTTCCGCATGTATTCGGTACAGATGCATCCGGACGGGATTATTTCATCCGCGTGGTCTATGGCACGCGTATTTCCCTGGTTGTCGGTTTCTTCGCAAGTATCATTGTGCTTGTGATCGGACTGATCATCGGGTCGATTGCAGGATACGCCGGCGGAATGGTAGATATTGTCATCATGCGGATCGTGGATGTCATATATTCATTGCCCGATATGCTGATGGTAATTTTGCTGGCCGCTGTCATGCGCGTCTCGCTGGGATCGGCACTGGAAGGAACGGTTTTTGAGAAAATCGGGTCCAATATTATTTCACTGTTTATTATTTTCGCGCTTCTGTACTGGGTTTCGATGTCGCGTCTGATCCGCGGCCAGATTCTTTCACTGCGTGAACAGGAATACGTCCTGGCGGCACAGGCAAGCGGCGCGAAGGCAGGATGGATTATCCGCAAGCATCTGATTCCGAACTGTATCTCTGTCATTGTTATTTCAACGGCGCTGCAGATTCCGAATGCAATCTTTACGGAGAGTTATCTTTCCTTCCTCGGACTCGGTGTCAACGCACCGATGCCGTCCCTCGGATCACTTGCATCCGATGCGCTGAACGGACTGAAATCCTATCCGTACCGTCTCGTAATTCCGGCGATTGTTATATCGCTGATTGTACTGTCTCTGAACCTGTTCGGCGACGGTATGCGCGACGCATTTGATCCGAAACTCAATAACTGACAGAAAGTGTGAGAGAAAGATGGCATTATTAGAAGTGAAAGATTTACATACCTCATTCTTTACGGATGCAGGTGAGGTACGCGCGGTCAACGGTGTATCCTTTTCGCTGGACCGCGGGAAAGTGCTGGGTATTGTAGGAGAATCCGGTTCCGGCAAATCTGTGACGGCATATTCCATTATGCAGATTCTGGCATCGACCGGAAAAATCGTCTCCGGATCAGTTGTATATGACGGACAGGAACTGGTCGGTGCAGATGAAAGGACAATGAAAAATATCCGCGGAAATAAGATTTCAATTATTTTCCAGGATCCGATGACCAGCCTCAATCCGACCTATACGATCGGAAGACAGTTGATGGAAGCCATTACGCTGCATACGAACCGCAACAAGCAGCAGGCGTGGGACCGTGCAGTTGAGATGCTGAAACTGGTAAACGTCAATGAACCGGAACGGCGGATGCGGCAGTATCCGTTTGAGTTTTCCGGCGGTATGCGCCAGAGAGTTATGATTGCGATGGCACTCGCCTGTGAGCCGGACATTCTGATTGCCGATGAGCCGACGACCGCGCTGGATGTGACGATTCAGGCCGGCATTCTGGAACTGATGAAGGATATCCAGAGAGAAATGGGCATGGCGATCATCATGATCACGCACGATCTCGGGGTTGTGGCACAGCTCTGTGATGAAATTGTCGTTATGTATGCCGGCTCCATCTGCGAACAGGGTACAGCAGAAGATATTTTCTATCATCCCTGTCACGAGTATACCAAAGGACTGCTGCGCTCCATTCCGACGACATCCAATGCAGGAGAAAAACTACAGCCGATCAGCGGAACCCCGATTGATCTGCTGAACATGCCTAAAGGATGTGCGTTTGCGCCGCGTTGTGATGCGGCAATGAAAATCTGTATCCGGGAGGCCTGTGAAAAGATGGCAATCGAGGGAAATCACAGTGCCGCATGCTGGATGAATGTGAAAAAGGTGGTGAATACAAATGGCACAGAATAATCAGAATACCGCGCAGCAGGAGCCGCTGATTCGTGTCAGCCATCTGAAACAGTACTTCCAGATCAGCACCGGATTCTTCAAATCCAGACCGCTCAAGGCTGTGGACGATATCTCATTCGACATCATGGAAGGCGAGACGCTCGGACTTGTGGGCGAGTCAGGATGCGGCAAGACGACGGCCGGCCGCTCGATCCTGCATCTGTATGAGCCGAATGGCGGTGAAGTATATTACCGCGGCAAAGCAATTAAAACAAAGAAGGATATCGCTGAATTCAGAACGAAGGCCACGATGGTTTTTCAGGATCCGTATTCATCGCTGGATCCGCGCATGATTGTTTCTGATATTATCGGTGAGCCGCTGGATGTTCATAAGGCCTATAAGACAAAAGCGGAGCGAAGAGAGCGCATCCTGGAACTGATGGATCAGGTTGGCCTGAACTCTGAGCATGCAGCACGCTATGCACACGAGTTTTCCGGCGGTCAGCGGCAGCGTGTCGGCATCGCCCGTGCACTGGCACTTAATCCGGATTTTATTGTCTGTGATGAGCCGGTTTCTGCACTGGATGTCTCGATTCAGGCGCAGGTCATCAATATGTTTGATGAGCTGCAGGAGAAGTTGGGACTGACCTATCTTTTCATCGCACATGACCTGCTTGTTGTCCGGCATATTTCCGACCGGATTGCAGTCATGTATCTGGGACATATGGTCGAACTTGCATCGGCGGATGATATTTATGAAAGACCGCTACATCCGTATACAAAGGCATTGATTTCGGCCGTACCGGTTCCGGATCCGAAAATTGCACGCGCCAATAAGCGGATGGCAATGAAGGGAGAAATTCCGAGTCCGCTGAATGCACCGGGCGGCTGTCCGTTCCACACCAGATGCCCGTTTGCGACAGATGCGTGCAAAGAGGCCATGCCTGCACTGGAAGAGGTGGAGAAGGGCAGATTCGTGGCCTGCCACAGAGTGCGGGAAATCAACTGATCGGGCACTGAGTCTGTCACAGAGGGCAGGAGTACAGCAGGCCGATTTATGTGACAGAACCTTTCTTTATTGGATATCAGGACGTTTCATACGTCCGTTATATAGATATCAAACAGCGAAACATGTAAACAGTAGGAGGAGAAATTATGAAGAAGTTAGTTGCAATGGCACTTTGTGCCGCAATGACATTCAGCCTTGCTGCCTGCGGCGATTCTGCAGGTTCCAGTGCGGGTGCGGCAGAAGAAGCAGCGTCAACAGCATCAGCATCGTCAGCTGCATCTTCTGCATCAGCAGCTTCTGCAGCTGAAGGAGAAGAGGAAGAAGCGGCACCGGCTGAGATCGATGAGTCTCTGGTTGCAGCAGACGGCCTGAATGTCTGTATCGCATCCGAACCGGACACCATTGACCCGGCACTGAACAGCTCGGTTGACGGTGCTACCATGATCGTGCATCTGTTTTCCGGTCTCGCAAAGTGGGAGCAGAAGGAAGACGGATCTTATGAGATCGTTGCAGATGCTGCCGAAGAGCTTCCGGAAGGCGTTGAAAATGAAGACGGAACGGTTACATATACCTACACACTGCGTGACGGTATGAAGTGGTCCGACGGCGAGCCGGTCAAAGCGGGCGATTTCGAGTTCGCATGGAAGCGTGCAGCTTCTACAGAACTGAGTGCGGACTATAACTACATGTTCGACCAGATTGTCGGATATGACCAGATCTGGGAATCTGTTGACACAGATGAAGTCGACGAAGAAGGCAATCCGGTTCCGGAGTTTGTCAATCCGGATACGGAGCAGCTTGCCGTCAAGGCAACCGATGACAAGACACTGGAAGTTACAACAAAGCAGAAGGTTCCGTACTGGAACGAGCTGCTTGCGTTCCCGACCTTCTTCCCGGTTCGTCAGGATGTTGTTGAGAATGAAGCATGGGCAACCGATCCGTCCACATATGTCTGCAACGGACCGTACACTATGAGTGCATGGCAGCATAACAGTGTTATCACACTGACGAAAAATGAGAGCTACATCGACGCTGATCAGATTACCATGCCGGCTATCAATTTCTACCTGTCAGATGATGCCAACAACATGCTGACAAACTTTGAAAACGGCGACTGGAAGCTGATTGATGATGTTCCGACAAATGAGATCGCTTCTCTGAAAGAGCAGTATCCGGATGAATTTGTCATCGCAGGACAGCTCGGCACATACTATGTATGCTGGAATATCAACGAAGACATCCTTCCGGAAGATTCCGGACTGGAAGGCAAAGAGGCAGAAGAGGCACGTGCTGAGATCCGTAATGCCCTTTCCCTGCTCTTTGACCGCAACTACATTGTCAATGATGTTGCACAGGGCGGACAGACCCCGGCATCTTCCTTCGTATCCAGCGGCCTGACAGAGGCAGACGGAAAGACCGATTTCTCAGAGGTTGCAGGACACAATGAGGGATTTGCAGGATATTATAATGTATCTGAGGATGCGCTTGAAGACAACTATGCACAGGCAATCGAAGTTCTGAAGAAATACTATGAGTTTGACGAGGCAACACAGCAGGTCAAGAACTTCCCGACCCTGACATACCTCTACAACACAAGCGAAGGCCACAAGGCAATCGGTGAGTATCTGCAGAGTGCGCTCGCATCTGTTGGCATTACCATGAATCTGGAGAACCAGGAGTGGAATACGTTCCTGAACACCCGTAAGGCCGGCGATTATTCCATCGCCCGCAACGGCTGGCTCTGCGACTACAATGATCCGATTTCTATGCTGGATATGTGGATTACAGCTTCCGGCAACAATGACGTACAGTTCGGCAAGGGTGCAAATGCGAACACACAGGCATACAGCCTTGATCTGACAGACCTCGGTTACGACACCAACGTCACAGACGGCACATGGGCTGAGACCTATGATGTTCTGATTTCCGATATCAAGAGCTGCTCTGATCCGGAAGTCCGCTATGAGCTGATGCACAGAGCAGAGGATCTGCTGATGAGCACAGGCTGCATCTGCCCGCTGTACTACTACACAGATCTGTACATGATCGATGACAGTGTAGAAGGCTTCTTCAGCATTCCGCTGGGATACAAGTATTTCATGTATACGACGATTAAATAAATATTGAAAAAGCTGAAACAATCTGCTAGACTGTTGTTTACAGAAGACACGAAAAGAGGTTGTCCGGAAGGACAGCCTCTTTCAACGCATACAGGAGGAACAGACAGAGCTATGGAAGGATCTTCCAGAAGGCGGCGGAAATCAACACATATTTACGGACTGGACGGGCTGCGTGCGCTTGCGATTATCGGCGTAACGCTTTTTCATATGTTCCCGCAGACGATCAAAGGAGGATATCTGGGTGTATCCTTATTTTTTGTCATTACAGGTTATCTGCTCGCATTGACCAGTGAGCGGCGGAGCCAGCAGGGAAAATGGCGCATCATTCCCTATTATCTGAAGCGGATCCAGCGGATCTATCCGGGCCTGCTGATCATGCTGTTCGTAACGGTCGGTGTTTATTTCTTCCTGGTGCGGCCGGCAATTGCAGGCGTGCGCCCGGAGCTGCAGAGCATTATTTTCGGCTATAACAACTGGTGGCAGATTGCGCAGAACGCAGACTATTTTACCAGAATTACCAATGCATCGCCGTTCACGCCAATGTGGTTTCTGGGAATTGAGATGCAGTTTTATCTGCTCTGGCCGCTGATCTTCGGGATCTTTATGCTGCTCGCAGGCAGAAAGGGTGACCGGGCCGGCCTGTATTTTATCCTGACACTGACATTGCTTTCAGCTGTTCTGACGCCGATCCTGTATCGCCCCGGCAATGATGTCACGCGGCTCTACTACGGAACAGATACCCGCATCTACGGACTGCTCTTCGGTGTGCTGCTCGGCATGCTGCAGAAACGGGAGATGCTTCCGCTTCCGGATAAGAAAACTGTACAGCGTATTGCACTGCCGCTGCTGGCTGTAATTATCGTCATCACCTGGATCGCGTATGTGAAAATGGACGGACAGCGTGCATTTGCCTACAGGGGCGGTATGCTCCTGATGACACTGCTGTTCGGTGTTCTTCTGATTCTGGTGACTGACAGCCGGCTTCCGGTCGGAGAGTGGCTGGAGATTCAGCCGCTTGTCTGGATCGGAAAAAACAGTTATGAGATTTATCTCTGGCAGTATCCGGTGATCTATCTGTTCATGTATAAACGCTGGAGTGAGATTCCGGTTATGCCGGTACTGGAGCTGATCCTGATTCTTGTTCTGGCCGCATGGCTGCACTGGCTCACGGATGTGATCCTGAGCCGGCGTGTTCCGGTATCTGTGATGAAGGCGGAGCGGCGCAGACAGATTGCAGTTGTTGTTTCTTCCGTGCTGACGGTATTCCTGTTCTTCACAGGTGTCGCGGGTGCCGCTACAGCGCCTGCGGAAAAATTCGCCCAGAAGGATGAACTGGAACAGCGGTTAAAAGAGAATCAGAAGATGCTCGAGGAAACACAGGGATCAGACAGTGCTTCTGCTGACGGAAGCAGTACAGCCGGCACGACAGGGACAGCCGGCAGTGACGGAACCCGGACGACGGCGGGTGCTGCCGGTGCAAATGCAGCCGGCGCAAATGGAACAGCAAGTGCAGCAAAGTCGGCTGCAGACATGAACCTGCTCTATGCAGATCCTTCTCTGACAAATGCTGCGGAATGCTCCACGGAAGGCGTACTGATGATCGGTGACTCCATTATGCTGGACTCCTCACCGGCCATCAAGGAACAGATGCCGGACTGCTATATCGACGCAGTCCAGAGCCGTCAGCTCGTCGACAGCATTGACGTCGCACAGGATCTGATCAATGAAGGACATCTGAACAAGACGGCTGTTATATCACTTGGTACCAACGGGCCGATTCAGGAGGACGATGCGCGTGACATCCTGGATGTATTCGGATCGGATGTCAGTGTCTTCTGGGTCAACCTGTTCGGAAGAACCGTTACCTGGGAGAAAGAATCCAACCAGCTTCTGCTGGATCTGCGGACAGACTACCCGAACTTGACTGTAATCGACTGGGCAAGTCTGATCAAAGTACATGATGAATGGCTGTGGGAGGACGGAGAACATCCCAATCCGGAAGGTTCAGAAGTGTTTGCGACGCTGATTCGGGAGAGTATTGAGGTTTGTGAGGCGAATCGCTGAATGTTGAAATAAGTTCGTGTGAGGTGTTGACGATATATGTCTCCAGGCTCAGGTGGAATTCGCCTTGAGACATAGATCGTCAACGCCTCACACTTATTTTTGGGAGGTGCTGAGAAGGGCCGGGTATGAATCGGTGTTTTCTGGCTCAGAGGGAATTCACCAGAAGACATCGATTCATACCCGGCCCTTAGCGTTGAGGAGCCACAGGCAAATATATGTTCAATGGCTCAGGTGGAATTCACCATTAAACAGATATTTGACCAGAACTTTGTGCAGGGAAGGGTGTATGATATGTCTCAAGGCTCAGGTGAAATTCGCCTTGAGACATATCATACGCCCTTCCATTTTGACGAATGTAAGACGCTGTGGCGTCAGCGCATATAGTAGTCCGACTGCGATTCGCGTTTGATGAGGCGGATGATGAAGATGTACATGATGATGACGAATGCATAGAATATGATGGATGAGAGTGAGGTCTGCATCATCGCGCAGGCGTCGTAGAAGCCGTGGAGGAAGACTGCCACGAGATAAGCGCCGATGAGGCTGGAGGATTTCTGGGAATCCATCCCGCGCAGGTCGTAGTCTTTGGCGCGGCCGTAGAGGGCGCCGGCGACGACAGCGAATCCCATGTGACCCGGTACGGACAGGACTGCGCGTGGAAGTGCGACGCCGAGACCGTAGCGGAAGACATACATGACATTTTCGATTGCCGCAAAGCCGAGCGATGTGAAGACCATATAGACGATTCCGTCGAAGCGGCAGTCGAAATTCGGATCATGCCAGGTGCGGCGGTAACAGAAGAAGAACTTGGTCCCCTCTTCAACAGCAGCGACAACGGCAAATGCCAGGATCAGTGTGTAGTGGACACTGCCGGTATCGGGGACTGTGTAGTGAAGGATTGTTTCTCCGATGCCTTCCAGCAGCATGGAGACGCCGGCCGCGAGAATGCCGCGCAGGAATAGTGAGACGAGCAGTCCGGCAGGTTCTTTCTCAACCGTGTCTTTCTGATAAATATAGCGCATCAGGAAGATGGCCGGCACGATCGCTGCCAGAACATACAGCCAGAGATATAAGTTGAAAATCATGGGAAAGAAAAACATTTCCTGTGCTCCTTTCAGAATGCCGGATGGTTTTGCGTGAATGATATGAATTTATTGTATCGAATCGAAAAACATTTTACAAGGCATGCAGTTTCCTGATAGAATAAATTAATAAATTAGTACAGACTATCGGAAGGTGGAGGAGCACAATGCGTTATTCGATTCAGTTTGAAACAGATTCTTATATGCGGATCCGTCTGGCCTGCGGGAAGATCAGCGATGCGGAAGAGGAAATCCTGGAGTTTGCAATCTCACAGATGAAGCCGGTGAAGCATGTGAAGTTTCATCCTGCGACCGGCGGCATCGCCATAACCTATGAAAAGGACAGAGATCTGATCCTGGAGAAACTGTCGGCGCTGCAGTATCAGAATGTGGAGATGTTCGCAGGCAAGCTGGAGAAGCGCATTGATCTGGAGGAAGTGGAGCGCAGAAAGCTCAGTCCGGCACTCAAGCGGAAGATGCGCCGCAGGATGCTGCTCGAGACGGTGGCTGATATTGCGCTGCCGATGCCGGTCCAGGTTGGCTATCATGTCTATCAGCTGGTGACGCTGAAGGGGCTTTGATCCTCCGACTTAGCGGGCGCTGCACTTCTGCAGACAGAAATGGAGCATAGCCCCGGTGAACGTCTGGTTCTGTGCTGACCGGAGAGGAAAGAACACAACCGCATACAAAATCGCGCTATTTTTATAATTGTTCGCATATATGTGCGAATACAGTTAAATACAGCTAAATATACTGTTTTTTGAAAATACAATGCCTGTATTATCTGACAAATGTTGCAATTGACTAATGCTATACCGGAGCGCTATACTGACCTCAACAAATAAAAGTTGGGGTCATTTTTTATTTGTTCACAATTACATATTGCGAATGGTGCGGCAGACGGCTGATTCAAAGATCCGCCGCACCGGAACAGTTTATAAACAGGAATTGACGAAGTTGTACATATGATTCGAACAATTCAGAACAGAAACGGAGGAATGAATCATGGGATATGGCAAACTTGGATTACTTGTAGGTGGATTCCTTCTGGGAACATACGGAACGAAGATCATCGGCAGCCAGGATGCAAAAAAACTCTATACACACTGCACGGCTGCGGCACTTCGTGCGAAGGATGAAGTCGTAAAGGATTTTACAGTCATTGGTGAAAACTGCGGAGACATCGCAGCAGCTGCAAAAGATATCAATGAGAAGCGTGCAGAGGCGCGTGAGGCACAGATGATCCAGGATGCGAAGGATCTGCTGGCACGTGCAGCTGAGAAAGAAGCGGCAGAGGCATGAAGTGCAGGCTGCTGCATGAGTCGAACGGCCGCATGCGTGTCCGGGTGATCCGGTACCGCATGACGCCGGACCAGGCGGACCGGCTCGAATTTTACCTCAGGCAGCTGGAGGGCGTCAAAAAGGTTTCGGTAAATGAGCGCTCCATGGATGCCGTGATTCACTATGGAAAGGGAAGACGGGATGCCATCATTGATGCGCTGTCTTCCTTTGATTTTGTTTCCACGGAAGTCACGGTGCCGGAGCATACCGGAAGGGAACTGCGGCGCGATTTCGAGAGTGGTCTGTTTTTTACAATTGCAAGACGATGTGTGACAAGGTTTCTGCTGCCGCTTCCGCTGGCCACAGCGTACAATGTCGTGCGCGCCGTGCCATTTGTCGTGAAGGGCATCCGGTCACTGGCAAAGGGACGGGTTGATGTCGCCGTGCTGGATGCAACGGCAATCTCCGCGTCCATGCTGACAGGTGATGTCCAGACGGCAGGCAGCATCATGTTCCTGCTGGATATCGGCCAGCAGCTGGAGAACTGGACCCACCGGAAATCCGTGGATGACCTCGCGCAGCGCATGATGCTGAATGTCGATAAGGTCTGGGTGCGGGCGGAGGAAACAGAAGTTCTGATGCCTGTCAATGAAGTGCAGCCGGGGGATGTGATCATCGTCCGCACCGGCAATCTGGTTCCGCTGGACGGCACAATCCTCGAAGGAGATGCCAGTATCAATCAGGCATCGATGACAGGGGAATCGATTCCGGTACACAAGACGGTCGGCGGGTATGTCTATGCCGGCACGGTGATCGAGGACGGCGAGATTGCTGTTACCGTCAGCAAAGCCGCGGGATCCGGAAAATACGACCGGATTGTCAGTATGATAGAGGATTCGGAACGTCTGAAATCCGCGACAGAGAGCCGTGCGGCACATCTGGCGGACCGGCTCGTGCCGTATTCGCTCGGTGCGACCTTCCTGACCTGGCTGATTTCGCGCAGTCTGCCGCGGGCGCTTTCCATCCTGATGGTTGACTACTCCTGTGCCCTGAAGCTGGCCATGCCGATCTCTGTGCTTTCCGCGATGCGCGAGTGCAGCGATCATCATATTAATGTGAAGGGCGGCAAGTTCCTGGAGGCAGTTTCCGAAGCAAATACGCTGGTCTTTGACAAGACGGGAACCCTGACCCATGCGACGCCGCATGTGCGTCAGATCGTGACATTTGAGGACCGCGACGCGGATGAGATGCTCCGGCTTGCGGCCTGTCTGGAGGAACATTTCCCGCATTCCATTGCCAAAGCTGTCGTCGAGGAAGCAAAGCGGAAAGAACTGAACCATGAGGAGCGGCACACGAAGGTTGAGTATGTCGTGGCGCACGGTATCGTCAGTACGATCGACGGGGAGCGGGTTCTGATCGGAAGCCAGCATTTCATCTTTGAAGATGAACAGTGTGTCATTCCGGAAGGAGAGCAGGAAAAATATGATAGTCTGCCGGCAGACTGTTCCCTGCTGTTTCTCGCGATTCATGAACGACTGGCAGCGGTTCTCTGCATCGAAGATCCGATCCGGGAGGAGGCGCCGGCTGTGATCGACGCGCTGCATGCCCTCGGACTGGAGCGCATTGTGATGATGACCGGCGACAGTAAGAAAACTGCGGCAGAAGTAGCCAGAAGGATCCGGATCGACGATTTTCAGGCAGAAGTGCTTCCCGAAGACAAGGCGGCCTTTATCCGTGCGGAACATGCCGCCGGGCGCAAAGTTATTATGGTCGGCGACGGCATCAATGATTCTGTCGCACTGTCCGAGGCTGATGCGGGAATTGCGATTTCCGACGGCGCGGCACTCGCACGTGAGATCGCGGATATCACCATTTCGGCAGACAGTCTGCAGGAACTCGTGGTTCTGCGGAGGGTCGGCGACGCCATGACAAGCCGGAACCTGAATAATTACAGGAAGATCATGGGATTCAACACAGGCCTGATTGTGCTGGGCGTGTTCGGCATCCTGCCGGCAGCAACCTCGGCGCTGCTGCACAACGTATCGACACTGCTGTTCAGCCTGCAGAGTATGCAGAACCTGCTCGAAGAGCGGTAAGTCGGCCGGAAGCGTGGTGAAAAGCGGAAGCGTGCCGCGGAGTCGGCCGGAAGTGTGAAGAAAAGCGACAGCGTGCCGCGGAGTCGGCCGGAGGCGTGGTGAAAAGCGACGATGCGCTGCAGAGTCTGCCTGAAGCAGGCGGCAAACAAACTGGTATGATAACAAACTGCCTTATTCCACCAAATTCCTGGTGAAAATAGGGCAGTTTTTTTGCATCTTAGTTGAAAGCGTGATACAATACTTTTCATATATGCGCAAAGCAGGTCACACAGAGTGCGGCGCACAGTGTGCGATCAGAAATCGCGGGTTTGAAGCATCTTGTTTGTATATTCAGCAGGTACGTTTATGCGGACAGCAATTGTAACAGATACAAACAGCGGCATGTCAGTTCCGGAAGGAAAGGAACGGGGAATATTCGTTCTGCCGATGCCGGTCATTGTCGACGGAAAAGATTATCGCGAAGGGAAAGATGTATCTTTTCAGGATGTATTCCGGGCAATGGAAGCAGGAAAACGTGTCTCAACGGCGTCGCCGTCGCCGGGCGAGCTGAAGGCATTATGGGACAGCATTTTTGAAGAAGGCTATGAGGAAATTGTCTACATCCCCATGTCCAGCGGCCTTTCCAGTTCTTATTCACAGGCTGCCCTGCTGGCGGAAACCTATGAAGGACGTGTGTATGTCGTCGATAATCACAGGATCTCGCTGACGCAGTATGAATCGGTTCTGGATGCAAAGGCATTTGCGGACGAGGGGAAAACCGGCGCGGCAATCCGGGAAATTCTTGAGAAAAATAGGGTCAATCACTTTTTCTGTGTGATTGATGGTTACTGGATGCGTACGCCACCCTTGACTGAACCTGTCAGAAACGCTGCGGCTTAAGTGCCGACGGTGAAGAACTCAAGAACAGCCTGCTTTCTTCACCATATCGGCTG
>JAFUCM010000175.1 GCA_017459675.1 Eubacterium sp. | reverse complement strand
CCCGATATTGGTCATAATGACCGTGTCCGGGCGGACGATTTTTGCCAGACGGCGCATTTCACCGAAATGGTTGATTCCCATCTCAATCACCGCGATCTGGTGTTCTTCCCGACTACGGAAGACCGTGAGCGGCACCCCCCGTTCATTATTGAAGTTGCCCTCCGTCTTCAGGACTCTGTACTTCTGCGACAAAACCGCGGCCACCATTTCTTTCGTGCTCGTCTTTCCGGCACTGCCGACAATATCGACTGCAGGAATCTGCATCTGATCCAGATAATATGCCGCCAGTTCCTGCAGCGCCTTCCGTACATCCGCTACAAGGATCACTGGCTTTTCCGCCGCGCATCCCTCCGGCAGATACTCAGCCAGTATGGCTCCCGCTCCGTCACGGATTGTCTGTGCAATCAACGTATGTCCGTCTGCACGTTCTCCGCGGATCGCGGCAAAAAGACAACCGGACTGGATTTTCCGGCTGTCTGTCACAACATCTGTTATTTCTGTCTGATACAGCGTCTCGGGACCAAGCAGCTTTCCTGCAGTGACCCGCGCCATATGTTCAGGAGTCATGTTTTTCATCGTTTCGCCCTATTCTCCGTACGTTCGGATTCAGCTGTACTTTTCCATGGAGAGATCGATCATTAGCTGACTCAGTTCCGGATATTCCATGCCGAGTGTCTTTGCTTCAAGCGGCACCAGACTGGTCGGAGTCATGCCGGGCAGTGTATTTGCTTCCAGTGCGAAGAGATTCCCTTCCCGGTCCATCAGGAAATCAAACCGGCAGTATCCTGTGATGCCGAGCGCCTCGGCGCCCCGCACCGCCAGTTCCTGCATTTCCTTTGTCTTGGCATCGGAAAGCTCTGCCGGGCAGGTTTCCACCACGGCCCCTGCGGAATACTTGTTGGTGTAGTCATAAAATCCGTGAATGGGTGCGATCTCAATGATCGGATAGGCCTGATCCCCGATGACGGCGACGGAAAACTCGCGGCCGCCGATGTACGACTCGATCACAGCTTCCGGCTCGAGCGAGAAAGATTCCTTCAGTGCGTCGAGGTACTCCGGCTCGCTGAATACAATCGAGGTTCCCACACTTGAACCGCCGCAGCACGGTTTGACAACAACCGGATAGTTCATGCCGAATTCTTCCGGCAGCGGGATTTTATCAAACTTCCCTTTGACCAGAGAAATTCCGTCCGGCGTCGGAATGCCCGCCGCGCGCAGGCACTGTTTGGTCATGGTTTTGTCCATGGCGAGCGCACTGCTCAGGTAACCGGTTCCCGTATATTTGATGCCGAACAGGTCAAAGGCCGCCTGCAGTCTTCCGTCCTCTCCGTTGGCACCGTGCAGGGCCAGGAATGTGACATCCGCGGCACTGCAGAGCCGCAGGACATTCGGGCCGAAAAATTCCCGGCGTGTGTCCATCTCAGCTTCCAGATTCTGACTGTATGCATGAATCTGCTCTACCGCGGCATCAACATCATAGGTCTCCGGGAACGGATCATCCCAGTCGACGGTCTCTGTGCCGAAGAAAACATCGACAAGAACCGCTCTGTGGCCGCGTTCCCGCAGTGCTCTGCAGACGCCGGTTCCGGATACGATCGAAACATCGCGCTCCGAACTGGTTCCGCCCGCAAGCACAACAATATTCATCTGTTTTTTGATCATGATAACCTCCGATAACATTTCATTCTGCCTTTGCTTTGCGCACGCACCGGCAGAACACTCCCCTGTTTTGCTGTCCGGATTATCCCATCGTGACTTCCTGCGTCGGATCCGGACCCTTCACCTGCTGCTCGCTGTAATAGATTACAACCGGGTCGCCGATCTCAATCGCATTGAATACCTTCTCACATGCTTCATGCGGCGTGTTGATACAGCCGTGGGATCCATCATATTTATAGACATCTCCGCCGTAATTGGAGCGCCAGCTTGCATCGTGGACACCGCAGTCGCCGTTGAACGGCAGCCAGAAATCAACCTTTACCGGGAAGAGCTTGAACTGCGCATCTTTTTTCTTGCCGTCGACTGCCCAGACCGATCCGGAAGGTGTCGAGAATCCGGTGGATTCCGTGCCGGAGGTAATGTCCGTCTCTACAACAAGCACACCGTCCTTGTAGCACCACATTTTCTGGTCTTCGATGCAGATCTCGATATAGGTCTGGCCGATGTCATTCATCGAGCGGTCAGTTCCCTTGTAGCGGTAGATCGGCTCGAGCGTCGTCTGCTCGCCCGCATAGATTGCGGAGATCAGCTGCTCGGTCGTAGATTCCCGGCCGATCAGCCAGCCATAGTCGCCGCCGCCTTCGAGTTCAATGGTATTTCCCTTTGATGTCTTGAACTCATGGGACAGACCGAACGTATCAGTCTCGCGGGCCATGTTGACAACCCACTCCGCCGGCTTTGTCTCATCCAGGGAGTAATTGCCTTCCTCATCCTGCACGATCCAGCTGTGAATCGTTGTGCCGTCGACGGTCATCTGACGGTCGACAAAGTCATAGGTGATCTTGGCGGAAAGCATCTTGTTCAGACGCTCGACTTCCTGCACAAGTTTCTCATCTTCCGCCTTGACGGAAGAATGTTCATACAGATTCAGCGCCTCAAAATCCACGTCTGTGTCACCGTTCTGAACGGCAGCCATAACCGCCTGCTTCGCGGCGTCACGCTTTAACAGATTTCCCTCTGAACCGGCGATGATTTCAAATGAAGTGCCGTTATCCTGGATCTTTGCGTCAGTCGGCGCATAGACACTGGAGACCTCAAACGCCTTCATCCCGTCCAGAATCTGATCGATGGAGGCCTCATCATAGGTAAATCCTGCATCTACCTGCAGATGGCGGGTCTGATTGAACTGGAAAATCCAGGTTTTGACATCCTGCGCATCCAGAAGCTTCTGCAGAGCGCCATCATCTTCATACTGCATATAGAGCTGCTCGCCGTTGATGGTCTCAATCTGACCGTTCCGCTCATGAACCGTGAGTGTGTATTCCCGGATTTTGTCCTGGAAGGCATAGCGCACTTCATCGACCGTGGAATCTCCGCAGTCCAGACCGTTGATAATCGTTCCCGGGAGAAAATGCTTCTGAAAATGCCGCATACCGAAGTAATACAGGCCGCCGACAGCTGCGATCAGTACCAGTAACAGAATAATCACAGCAATCAGATTACGTGACCGTCTTTTTCCACTCATAAATGTCTCACTTCCTTATAAACAATACGGTTTTTAATAAAAACTGCTATTTTCCAATAGATAAATGTGCATCAACCGATGCCTGCCCCATCATAGCACAGAAGCACATGGTTGTAAAATCCCGATTGCATGCAGACGCGTCCGGGTGCGCGGCGTTTCCTGCCGGACGCAGCGTCGGATTCTCATCTCCTGACAGCGCTCCTACCAGCTGCATCTGCCGGAGGCGCCGCACGGAAGAATCAGCCCGTTTGTCTGAACCGGAAGACCGATCTCATCCGATTCCACCTGTCCCTTATGATCGCCGAGTGCTGTGGAAATCATATAAGTCAGAACCGAAGGCGCAAGACCTGTCGTATAGGAATTGATCAGGAAAAACAGCGGCTGATCGGAAAGAAGCTGCACAGCGAGCTGAATGAACGGGAAAATCGATTCTTCCAGCTTCCAGATCTCTCCTTTGGGGCCTCTTCCATAGGAAGGCGGATCCATGATAATGGCGTCATACCGGTTTCCGCGGCGAAGCTCCCGCTCGATAAACTTCTTGCAGTCGTCAACCAGCCAGCGGACCGGTCTGTCCGCGAGGCCTGAGACAGAAGCATTTTCCTTTGCCCAGCGCACCATGCCTTTCGATGCATCGACATGCGTCACAGAAGCACCGGCCGCGAGTGCTGCAAGCGTCGCACCGCCGGTATAGGCAAACAGATTCAGTACGCGGACCGGACGGTCTGCGCGGTGAATCAGGCCGGAAAACCAGTCCCAGTTGACGGCCTGTTCCGGAAACAGTCCCGTGTGTTTGAAGGCAAATGGCTGGAGACGGAAGGTCAGCCGTCCCGCATCCGCATCCAGATCCGCGAGCTGATAGGAAATCTCCCACTGCTCCGGCAGATCATGGAATTCCCAGCTGCCGCCGCCTCTGCTGCTGCGGTAATAATGTCCGTTATGTTTCCGCCAGCCGGCCGCCTGCTTCGGCGTGTTCCAGATTACCTGCGGATCCGGCCGCACGAGTCTGTAAGGACCCCACTGTTCGAGCTTTTCCCCGGACGATGTGTCCAGTACTTTATAATCGTTCCATCTGTCAGCAACCCACATTGTCTGTCTGTCACGCTCCTTTTTGCGTATGTTATTCCGTTTTAGGAAATAATCCGGTTCAATAAAATCCCCGGAACGTCTGTCTCGTTTCCGGGGATTGATGAGCAGATAACGGGAATCGAACCCGCCTCTCCAGCTTGGGAAGCTGGCGTTCTACCGATGAACTATATCTGCAGTGCAAAGCCATTATACTCCATCCCCGGTGTTTTGACCAGAGAAAAATTTTTTGTCTGCGCGGTCCGGGATTTGTTTTTATTGTTCAAACGGGAACCGGTACGGCAGCTGCAGTTCGTCGCGCAGCGCGGTCAGCTCCTTCTGTACGGCCATTCCGACAGGAACCCCTTTGTCCTTCCGGTCCAGCCATGCGAGGTATTCCTTTTCGCCTGCCGTATAGATCCGCGTCTGCCCGGGTGCTTTCTCGGAAGCGCGCAGTGCGCGGCAGATCTCACCGGCCGTTTTCCGGAAGACTTCGCGTCCCATAAAGGCATCCGGGTCAATCACGAAGAAGAAATGGCCCAGATGATACATCTGCGGCGAACCGTCCGCACTTACGCCGGTCAGTGCCTTCATATACTGTCCGCCTGCCAGTGCCGCTGACAGAATCTCAACCACTGCCGCGTAGCCATATCCCTTGTAGCCGCCAAGTTCGTCCCCGATGCCGCCGAGCGGAGCAAGTGCAGCCGTGCCGCCGACCAGTGCATCCAGGATTTCCACGCTGTCGGTCATCGCATGTCCGTTCCGGCCGACAACCATGCCGGCGGGCGTATCTTTGCCCTCGCGTGCATAATACTCAATCTTTCCGCGCTGCACAATCGAGGTCGCGCAGTCGATACAGAACGGAAATTCCTCGTCTGTCGGAAGCGAGAACGTCAGCGGATTGGTTCCCATCATATTTTCGACGCCGAATGTCGGTGCGATCGACGGCCGCGCATTGGTCCCGGTCATGCCGATCAGGCCCTCGGAAGCCGCCATGCCGGTCCAGTATCCGGCGATTCCGTAGTGGGTTGAGTTGCGGACTGCACCGCCGGCCATGCCGTACTGCTTTGCCTTCTTAATCAGCATGGTCATCATCTTGTGACTCGCAACCATGCCCATGCCGTCGTGTGCATCCATAACCACAGTGGTCGGTGTTTCCTTCAGAATCTCAATCTCTGTGACAGGGCGGAGTGTTCCCTTCCTGATCCGGTCCAGATAAATCGGTTTGAACCGGTTGCAGCCGTGGCTCTCAATGCCGCGCCGGTCTGATTCCAGCAGAACATCGGCGCAGATGGCGGCATCCTCTGCCGGCACACCGTATGCCTGAAATACATCAATCATAAAGTTGTTCATCAGATTCCAGTCAACATAGGGTCTTGTTTCCATTGCTTTCTCCTGTTCTCTTCAGATAAGCATTTCCGGGTGCTTTTAAAAAAGCCGGGGAAAATTCCGCTTCAAACAACAACTTTGCAGGATTTTCGGTAAAGTGTTAACCTGTTTTATTTCTTCCAATATACATGAACTGCTGAAAGTTCACAAGCGGGTATTGACATTGGTACCTGAGGATTATTATAGTTAAATAGTAACAAGATTATCATCTTTTGAGAGGTATAAGATAATGTATGTAGAAAAAGATTGTAAGCGCGGTTATACCGAATACATCAATGCAGATGTAAACAATGGTGAAGGCAGCTGGATGGATGTCGGCTATCTGATCATGGAAGACGGCGACACATTCGAATTCCATGAAGACAAGAAAGAAATGGCATGGATCATGTTCGAAGGCAATGCAACGGTCGAGTTCGACGGCAAGAGCGTTGACATGGAACGTCCGAATCCGTTCGATTACAGCACATGGTGTCTGCATCTGGCACCGGGTGGCTCCTGCAAGCTGACAGCTCACGGCCACAGTGAGTTCTATGTACAGAAAACATATAACGACAACACTTTCGAGAATCATCTCTATACACCGGATGAGACCGATACATGGCGCCGCGGTGCCGACGGCGAGTGCGCAGGCTGCACAAAACGTGACGTCCGCACAAGCTTCGACTATGAGATCAATCCGAAATCCAACATGGTCCTCGGCGAAGTCATCAACCTGCCGGGCAAATGGTCTTCATATCCGCCTCATTCTCATCCGCAGCCGGAGGTTTATTTCTATCACTTTGAGAAACCGGTTGAGGGATTCGGCGCAAGCTGGTGTGACGGCGAAGTTGTTGAAGAGCACAACAACGGCATGTCCATCATCACCAAGGGCGTACATCCGGTTGTTATGGCGCCGGGATTTGCTTGTGCATATGCATGGGGCATCCGTCATCTTCCGGGCGATCCGTGGGAAAAGACCCGTATCGATGATCCGGCATACACCTATCTGTATGATCCGAACGCTGAGTTCTGGAAAGGTGAATGATCTGACATTCATCAAGTCCAAACGATATGATTTAAATAAATCGGGCTGTCCATTTCGGTCAGCCCGATTCTTTTGCTCTGTCTTCAGATTTCCGTCTTCAGATTTATGTTTTTCGGATCTCTGTTGTCAGATCTCTGTTTTTAGATTTCCTTTCCGGATTTGTTCCTGCAGGATTTGATCCGTGACTTTATAGAGTACTTCCGAACCTTCTCTTGTTTTGACCTGACGTCCGTATACCTGCTTTGCTGTTACATCATGTTCTATCCAGTCTCCGCCGTTGTTGCTGCTGTTTAAAAGTAACGGCTGAAGATTATCCATTGCGTGAGCAAATTTTGCCTCGGGCGTGTTATTCTTTTCAAACTCATCAAACACTGAAATCAGAAATGCTTTCTGATCCTCTGGGAGCATTGAGAAAATCCTCTCTTTTGCTGCATCTTCCCGTTCTTTTTGGGTCTCAAGTCCGCGGGCATCATATGCATACGTATCGCCCGCATCAATTTCCACAATGTCATGGATGAGACACATAAGCATACATCTTGCAATATCGACCGTTTCGTTGGCATATTCCTGCAGAATATAGGCCATAATGGCCATGTGCCATGCGTGCTCTGCGTCGTTTTCTTTGCGGCCGTGACCGGAAAGACTTGTCTGACGGAAAATGTTTTTTTCTTTGTCGATTTCCAGCGAAAAAGAGAGTTGCTGTTTTAGTCTTTTGTTTTCGTGTAAATAATCCATATATGATCTGACTCCCATTCAAGTCCCGCCACTGAGACTGGTTTGTTGCCCGCCGCCTATAGAGTCGGGGTTATAGCCGTGAACTGATTTCACCGATCTGTCGTATGGTCAATGGATCAGTTTTTTTAATTCCTTATAAACGGTTTCCTCGT
>JAFUCM010000174.1 GCA_017459675.1 Eubacterium sp. | reverse complement strand
TAACCTCCCACCATCGCCCGTTTGCGCGGCATCGGCGCAGCCTCAATGAAATTGTCAAAGGATTTTTGTCTCTTTGTGTTCCGCGTGCGATGGTTGGCAAATCCGATTGCCATCGGGACCGTTCCTTCCTGCAATGCGTCAAAGATATCTCCGTCCCACACATTTCCATACAGAGCCGGATCAGTAAACTTCCAGGTTTCGCAGAGATTCTTCAGAGCCCGCTCATTCTCGATCGTGTCAAGATGGGCGCGCCCTTTCCTGTCAAAGAGGCTTCCGTTGAACGCCCACTGTCGCGGCAAAAATTCATTTACCAGTCCGATCGTTTCACCGCTGTTCAGCATTGTTCCATATGAGAAATCGTAGGAACCCTGGCGGAATCCGGTAAAGAAGGAGGCAATGCGGTTGTAATCACTCCAGGAAGTCGGCGGCAAAAGCTGCACACCGTACTTCTGCCAGTATGCATCCACGACGTCTGTGTCATGGAAAAGGTCAGTCCGGTAGTAAATTGCCTGTACACCGGCTACAAATGGTATGCAATAGGGCCGGAACCGGTTTTCATAGAAAACCTTATAGATAAATGTAGGGTACTGCAGCGAAACTTCACTGGCGACTGCAGATCCCAGATCCGTAAACAGTCTGGCCTGATAGCATCGATGAAGCCACGGCTTATCGATCATAAGTATATCATACGCAGCGGCACCGTCAATTTCCCGCTGCACGGCAGCTTTCAGCTCGTCATATGATTTTCTGTCAAAGTCAAACCGGACACCGGTTTCCCGTGTGAGTGCAACGGAGAGTGTTTCCAGAACATCTGCACCGTCTCCGTCCAGAACCAGGACGCGTACAGTGCAGTTCTCCTGGCTGATCGAGGGGCGGAAGATTCTGTGCGGCTGAACTTTATCAACGTAACGGGTTTCTGAGCGATGATTATCCAACTCAAACAATGCGCCGACAAGGCGCTGCGCGGCGGTTCGCCCGGCCTGATACGCGTGACGCGGAATCAGCCGGATCTGCACTGCGCTGTCAGACAGAGACCAGTTGCTGCCGCCAAGTGCAAGGATTTCCGTGTTCCATCCAAGAATTGAGCAGACGTCCCGGGCGGCAATGGCGATGTCGTAATTCGTCGCAATCAGTTTCTTGAGCGGGGTGACGGCTCTGGTGAACCGCTTGATTAACGCGTGGAATATTTCTCCTCTGTGAACCGGCACGGAAACGACCGGACTGTCCGGAAGCGCATGAAGGAAACCATCCTGAGCGTCCAGTTCCGAAGAATGATCGACAGCAAGCCGCACCAGTGCGATCTCCTCCGGGTAAAGTCCGGGATCAAATGCGGATGCAGCATCATAAAGGAGCGTTGCGTTATCAAACAGAATGCGGTCACAGGACAGAGAGGGAAGATCCCGTTCTATTAAGACGACCGGAAGCTGGCTGTTCCGCAGTTTCTCCTGTATTTCCGGGTCCGAATCCGGATGTGACGTGACGAGCAGAAGTCCGGAGATACCGATTTCCAGAAAATCGCGGATGATTGCGGACTCCATCAGCGGATCATCCATGGACAGCTTCAGAATCGGGAAATAGGCCGTGTTTTTAAGCTGATCCACAATCCCGTTGTAGATCTCCGAATAAAACGCATTCAGGCGCGGCAGGATGACACCGAGCATTTTAGATTTGTTGGAGCGCAGATTGCGCGCGGAGAAACTGGGCCGGTAGTTCAGATCCGAGATCGCCTGCTGCACGCGGTACCAGGTTTCATTCCGCGTGGTGGTTTTGCCGTTGATGATATTTGATACCGTGGCAATGGACACACCTGCAGCTTTTGCGACGTCCTTGATAGTAGCCATCTGAACCCCCTTTTTTTGCTAAACAACATCTTTAATAATTATAGCACACGAAGCCGGATTGCCGAAAAAAAATAGTTTGTTTTAATAAAACGTTTCAGTGAACCGGTTACGCATTTCGGGGTGCAGATCGTATTGTGGTTTTTTCTCTGAAATAGTTTAATGAATTCAGAAAAAAACAGGGTGTATTGCAGTTGCAAAACAGAAATACACTCCAGGAAATCCACCCGAAAGAGTACGCACGAATATGGAAAAATCCTTTACACAGAAGTATTTTGATGTCACTGCGATTTATCAGGACATTGAGGCAAATGATAAATTTGACATGGGCGATATCCTCACAAAATATGAGGATTACGGGTTTTCGCACAGGTGGATTCAGCCGCCGGTTGCCTGCTATTGGGTGCACACGCTGGATGAACACGGAAATGTCAACGTTGCGCCGATCAGCATGGGGACTGCCATGTGGGGAGAACCTTCCGACTGCGGCTGGTATTACTGCTTTGACGTACACAACAGACGGCAGACGAGGCGCAACCTGATGCTGAACAGGGAATGTGTGATCAGTTACTATCCGTCAAACCTGATGCAGGAGAGTCATATTTCAGGCATGCCGATTCCGAAAGGGATCAGCGAGATTGATGTCTGCCGCCTGACGGCATTTCCATCCACGAAGGTGGCACCGCCCGGAATAAAGGAGTGTGCCTCCAATGTCGAGGTTAAGATTCTGGACATGTATCCGCTCTCGAACAACACGCTGTTTATCGGTAAAGTTGTCGGTTGTTCTGTTCGGGAGGATCTGCTGGAGGCGGATATGAAAATCCCGGATGAACCGGGGCTTGCCGGAGCTGATTTGCTGTACGAATGTTCTATTACCGGCGAGACACCGAGACTGAATTACGGGCGCCTGAGTATGAACCGGCTTCGCTGTGATGAGAGCCTCGGCGATGACAGGCGCTGGATTGGAAACTTTATGACGTGGATGGATGCGGAGGAGCGCCGCGGGCGCATCAATGAAGAAGAACACGCACGTCTTCTGACTTTAAATACGCTATGGTGCGAGAATCCGGATCCGCTGAAGAACGGAGCCGTCAAGAAGGAACTGACAGATCTTTTGAGAGAAATCTGCTGGAGAAAGATCTGATCATTATATATTTCAAATTTGCTTTCCTCCCTTAAATGGAAAGGCCCGGTCATCCGGGGCGGCAGGCCCCGGGCGACCAGGGAAATGTCAGTTTTCTGTGCGGAGCGTAGACATCGCGTTTTAAGCTAATACGCCGTGAAAGTACAGTTAATTGAGATATATTCCGCCGCCATCAATTGCCGGGTGACGGAAGGAATCATTCATGCAGACGGCAAAACAAATAAAGAAAAGGAGATGTATCATGAAGAGAAAAATGACAGCAGCACTTCTGGCACTTTGTCTTGCAGGAAGCCTTGCGGCCTGCGGCGGCGCAGCAGACAGCGGATCATCTGCAGCGGATTCGTCAGCTTCGTCAGCTGTTTCAGAGGCAGCAGCAGACAGCGCGGCAGCTTCTGAGGATGCGGACGCAGCAGAGGACAGCGCAGCTTCCGAAGATTCTGAAACAGATATCATGGTTGCAAAATCAAAAATCGAAGCAGCAGCCGACGGGCTTGGTGACTGGGAATCCGAGTATTCCGATATGGCTGTCAGCGGAGATGAGTCTTTCACATGGGGTTATATCGACCTGGGTTACAAGGATACCTTTACGACAAAGCTGAGAAACACATTTACATATTACTGCAAGCTGAACTTCCCGAACGTAGAAGTAATTGAGGCTGACGGCGAGATGGATCCGAACAGACAGCTTCAGATTGTCGAAAACTTTATTTCACAGGGTGTTGACTGTATCGTTCTTGATCCGGCAGATTCTGACGGATGTGTCGGATGTTTTGATGCCTGCCTTGAGGCAAACATGCCGGTTGTATGCGTTTGTGCACTTGTTCATCATGATGAACTGAACAAAAAGTTCGGATTTGTCGGCTCTGACAACAGACAGGCCGGTGAGCTTGAGGCGAAGTGGATCATCGAAAATCTTGATGATACAGAAACAGTCAAGATGTGCTACCAGAAGGGTTCTGAGGGATATGATCACACTGTACTACGTGAGCAGGGTGTGTTTGAGACACTTGATGAAGCCGGATTCAACTATGAGCTTGTTTCTACACAGCTGTCTGACTATATGCGTGACAAAGCGCTCCAGAATGCTGAAGACTGGGTAACAGCTTATGGTGACGAGATTACTTGCATCCCATGCTGCAACGATGAGGCTGCAATGGGAACTCTGCAGGCATATCGAGCGGCTGATATCCCGAACGTATCCATCCTTGGTATTGATGCAAACCAGGATGCACTCCAGGAAATTGCCAACGGAAATCTTTCGGCAACTGTATTCCAGAATGCACTTGCACAGGCAAAATGGGCAGCAGCAAGCGCTTATGATGTCTGCGTAAAAGGCGGAACAGAGACACGCGGCGTTGATGTCCCGTTCGAGCTGGTGGATGCTTCTAACGTACAGGACTATCTTGATTAATAAAGAGTTGGTTTCTGACTCTGAGCGGCGCCCCGATGGGGCAGCGGTGCGGATGAAGAAATCCATTCTGAGCTGAATGATTTACGTCAGGCTGTCACATTCGGATGATTGAAATAATCGATGCGAATGCGGCAGCCTGTTTTCGAGTCAGCGTGTTTTGTCTCTGCGCAGCCCGCAGATTCCAGGAGGAAGTGCCGGATGCGATTCATCGTGCGGATTCCAAAGAGATATGATATGCTTAGCCTGCACTGAACGATCATACGGCAAGAAATTACATAGTAATTAAGTAGGAAATATATATAATAATAAGTAAAACAACAGGGGGAAAAACAAATGCTCACACCCGCAGATTTTATCGGCAGTTATGCTGCCATCGGAGAGAATAAAGCAAAGAGTCCGGTTCGAAAACTGCTGCTGCTCGGCATTCTTGCCGGCTTCCTGATCGGTATGGGCGGGGTTGCCAGCACTGTGGCGAGTCATGCGATGGAAGGCGCATCCGCTGTGCGTCTTGCGAGCGGACTGATCTTTCCGTTTGGTCTGGTCATGGTTATTCTGACCGGCGCCGAGCTTTTCACGGGAAACTGCCTCATCACCATTTCCGTGCTTGAGAAACGTGTTACACCGGCAGGCATGATCTACAACCTGGTGTTTGTATACATCGGCAACTTCGTCGGATCGCTTCTGCTTGCGGCCGCGTGCGCCTTCAGCGGACAGATGAATTATAACAACAGCATGCTCGCTGTATCCGTGATCAAAACAGGAGTGGCAAAATGCACACTGACGTTCGGACGGGCAACCGTGCTTGGAATTCTCTGCAATCTGCTGGTCTGTATCGGCGTGATGTGCGCGCTCTGCGGCAAGGACGTTATAGGCAGAGCAGTTGGCGCGTATCTTCCGGTTGCCTTTTTTGTCATCGCCGGATTTGAGCACTGCATTGCGAATATGTATTATGTGCCGGCTGCACTGTTCGCAAAGAACATTCCCGCATATGCTGCACTGGCGGCTGAAGCGGGTGTTGATCTCAGTGTACTGTCCTGGGGAGCGTTTGCGGTTCACAACCTGATTCCGGTGACCATCGGAAATGTCATCGGCGGCTGTATCTTTGCGGCACTGCTCTGGGCGGGGCACAAGGCTGTAAAGTGATTGCATACAAAAAGGGATCGCGAGAGATTATGGATCAGACGCAGGCATTTGAATTTCTTCAGGCGGCCGATGCGCCGGGCATCAGACCGGGGCTGTCCCGTGTGCGGGAACTGCTCGGCAATCTTGGGAATCCGCAGGACAATCTGCGATTTATTCATATCGCAGGTACGAACGGCAAGGGCTCCGTGGCGGTAATGCTGGCTTCGATCCTGCAGGCGGCGGGGTATCGCGTCGGTCTGTTTACGTCGCCGTTTCTGGTCCGCTATAATGAGCAGATCCGGATCGACGGGGAGGAAGTCGCAGATGCGGTGTTGTTTGATGCACTGGAGCGCGTGAAGGCCGCTGCGGATCAAATGGAAGAACCGCCTTCTTCTTTTGAGCGGTTTATGCCGGCCGCGTTTCTTTGTTTTGCGGAAGCTGCGTGCGACATTGTTGTACTGGAGACCGGCATGGGCGGACGTCTGGATGCGACGAATGTGATCAGTTCTCCCGAAGCTGTGATTATCACCCGCATTGACATGGATCATATGGCGTTTCTGGGCGATACCATCGAGGCGATCGCGGCGGAAAAGGCCGGCATTATCAAACCGGGAACAGAGGTGGTGATGATCCGGCAGTCTGCTGCCGCCGAAGTAGTGGTTCGGGCAGTATGTCAGGCCTGCCGGGTGCAGCTGCATCTGACGGAGCCGGATTCAATACGGGTTCAGAGCCGGGATATCGACGGGCAGAAGTTTGATTACCGCGCAAGACGAGGTTTGTTTATTCCGCTTCCGGCTGTTTATCAGACGGAGAATGCGGCGGCGGTACTGGATGCCGTTGATGTTCTCAGCAGGAAAGGCCGGGAGATCCCCGAGGAGGCTGTTTTTGCCGGGCTGCAGCAGGTGCGGTGGCCGGGAAGATTCGAGGTTTTGCTGAAAAAGCCGCTTGTTCTCCTCGACGGCGCGCACAATGCGGATGGCGCAGAGGCACTGGCTGAAACCCTGAGAAGCGTTCTGCCGGGCAGAAAGATTACATTTGTGACGGGTGTGCTGGCAGACAAGGATTACCGGCGCATGACAGAGATCATCTCTTCTTTCGCAGAGCGGTTTATTACCACTGCGCCCGATAATCCCCGTGCGCTTCCGGCAGAAGAACTGACACGGGAGATCAGGATATTGACAGACGTCCCGGCGGAGACCGGCGGCACCATGGAAGAGAGCCTGAGAATAGCACTTTCCGGTGTATCAGAAGACAGCGTGATCTGTGTGTTCGGTTCACTGTACCAGGCAGGCGCGGCGCGTGCGTTTTTTTCGCTGAAGCACTGATTCGGCTTTTGAAAGAGGACGATACCTGCGGCAAGGCAATTTGACATTGAAAAAAGCATTCGACGGGAACATTCACCCGGATGTCAGGCAAGTTGATGAGATGTAACACCAGGCAGGACGGAAACTGACAGACGAGCAGGAAGGATATTGACATGATCTTAATAAAAGAATTTGAGTTTGACGCCGCCCACAATCTGATCAATTACCACGGAAAGTGCGAGCGGCTGCATGGGCACACGTATAAGCTGGTGGTCAAGCTGTCCGGCGCGCCGGATCACGAGGACATGATCTATGATTTTGTGGATCTGAAGAAGCTGGTTAAGGAGCATATTCTGGAAGAATTTGACCATCATTATATCAATGATTTTATCGAGCAGCCGACTGCGGAAAACATCGCGGTTTATATCTGGAATAAGCTTGAGCCGCTTGTAAAGACGGAAAATGCCGCACTGTATGAGATAGAAGTGTGGGAGACGAAAACCTCCGGGATCGTCTATAATGGAAAGTGATTCGGCAAGACAAAAGAGGAAGCAGCACCATGAAAGATATTCAGAATCTGCCAGATGAGAGAAACGTTTATTTAAATGAAGTGGGCATTCGCGAGTTCCGGTATCCGGTCAGCATCAAGAGCAAGGACGGATCCTGGTTTTCGACGCCGGCAGTCATGAGCCTGCGGGTCGATCTGCCCGGGACGCAGAAAGGCACGCATATGTCGCGCTTTGTGGAGGTTCTGCAGGATCACGCAAAGCTGGATCTGCACAATGTGCGGGCCATTGTCGAAGCAATCCGTGAGCGCCTGAATGCAGAGAACAGCTACTTCACCATGGAGTTCGACTATTTTATCGAGAAGCAGTCACCGGTCACCGGGCACAGCTCACTGCTGGATGTGCACGTCGGTGTGGATGCGAAGATCGTCGACGGCGATTTTTCATTTTGCACTTCCGTAAATACGCCGGTGATGACACTGTGCCCCTGCTCAAAGGAGATCTCAGATTATTCCGCACACAACCAGCGCGCGAGCATTATCATCACGCTGGAAACGAATCAGTTTATCTGGATCGAGGACATTGCGAAGATCGCTGAGGAGGCGTCTTCTTCACCGGTGTATTCGCTCCTGAAGCGGCCGGACGAGAAGTACGTCACGGAATACGCTTATGACCACCCGAAGTTTGTGGAGGACGTCTGCCGCGATGTGAAGCTGAGACTGGATGCGCTGCCGAATGTGAGACACTTTGCGGTTGAAGTGATGAGCCATGAGAGCATTCACAATCATCAGGCGTATGCGAAGGTTGTCGTGTGATGAGCGGGCAGGCATTCGTATAGCACAGAGAAATGCTTTCTGTTATAATCCCATAAGAGCATTACAGGAGGAACAATGATGAAGGAAAAACTGACAGAGCGTTCGCTTACATCCTTTGTTGATTTAATGGCCGCAAAGGAACCTGTTCCGGGCGGCGGCGGAGCGGCGGCTGCAGTCGGCGCACTCGGCGCGGCTCTCTGCATGATGGTCGGTAATTATACAACAGGCAAAAAAAAATATGCTGCCTATGAAGCAGATGTACAGCGGATCATGAGAGAGGCAGATGCACTGCAAAAGCAGCTGATCGAGCAAGTGAATGCCGATGCGGAAGCATTTGAACCGCTCTCCCGTGCGTATGCGATTCCGAAGGAGCACCCGGACCGCGAAAAGGTGCTGGAAGAAGCGACCGTGCAGGCGTGCGCGGCACCGATGGAGATGGTGCGCTGCACTGCGAAGGTGATTGATCTGCTTGATGAAATGCAGGAAAAAGGCAGTGTGATGCTGATTTCCGACGTGGGCTGCGGCGCCCTGTTATGCCGTGCGGCACTGGAGAGCGCGGCGATGAATGTTTTTATTAATACCGGATCAATGAAAAACCGCAGCAAGGCAGAAGCCATGGAAAATGAGGTTGATGCGCTGCTGGAAAAATATATCCGGAAGGCTGCGGAAATAGCAGATAATACAGTCAGACGGATCAGAAAGAACTGATGGAAGTAATCAGTCAGGAAAGTGTTTATAATCATCAGGCGTATGCGAAGGTGGCAGGATGAAGTATATCGTATTGCGGGACGGAACAAGAAGAGAATTGAAACCGACAGAAATCATGGGGATCATTAACGTGACCCCTGATTCTTTTTTTGCAGGATCCCGGGCGGATTCTGCGGAAACTGCGGCTGCCCGCGCAGAGCAGATGATCCGGGACGGGGCATCCTTTCTGGATATCGGCGGAGAATCGACAAGACCGGGTGCGCTGCCGGTGACAGAAGCGGAGGAGACAAAGCGAATCGTTCCGGTTATCCGCTCCATCAAAGAACAGCATCCCGGGATCCTGATATCTGCAGATACGTATCATGCCGGAACTGCTGAGGCGGCGGTCGCGGCCGGGGCTGATTTTATCAATGATATTTCCGGATTGACATTTGATCCGGAGATGATACCGGTCTGTGCGCGGGCCGGCGTGCCGGTAATCCTGATGCACTGCAAGGGGACGCCGGAACATATGCAGGACGATCCGCAGTATGAAGATGTTGTACAGGAAGTATACTCATTTCTTGAGAACCGGGTACAGGCTGCAGCTGCAGGCGGTATCCGCCGGGACAGGATCATCATAGATCTCGGTATCGGATTCGGAAAGACTTTTGAGCATAATCTTGCACTGCTTAAGAATATCAGGCATTTTGACTCGCTCGGTCTGCCGCATCTGATGGCCGTATCGCGCAAGACCATGATCGGGCAGCTTCTGGCCGAAAAGAATCAGAAATCGAAAGACAGACTTCCCGGACCGGAGGAACGCCTGTATGGGACGGTGGCGGCTTCCATCTATGCATATACGCAGGGAATCGAGCTTGTCCGTGTACATGATGTCAAAGAAAATGCACAGGCGCTTCATGTCTACCGGGCACTTGCCGGAGAACAGTAAAAATCAGATTGCGGAGAAACAGATTTGGATAATAAACCCAATCAAACCAATCATACCAATTCGAATAAAAACGGGAAAACACCAGTGGTCATTGCGCTCGGGTCCAACATGGGCGACCGCAGAAGTTATCTGGAACAGGCGCTGGAACTGCTGGAACAGCGCGCCGGGCGCATCCTGCGGCAATCCTCCGTCATCGAGACAAAGGCTTACGGCTATACCGAGCAGGCGGACTTTCTGAACATGGCTGTACTGATGGAAACGGATCTGATACCGCATGAGCTGCTGGATGTGCTGCATGAGATTGAGGCAGAGCTGGATCGCGTGCGGCTGATCCACTGGGGACCGCGCACCATAGATCTGGACATCATATTTTACGGAGATCTGGTGCTGAATGATCCGGATCTGATTATCCCGCACGCAGATTACAGAAACCGGGATTTCGTACTGATCCCGCTGCGCGAGATCGTGCCGGACTACGCAGATCCGGTAACGGGAAAAACAGTGCGGGAGTACGCGAAAAATCTGGCGGGAGAATAGGAGAGCTGCCGCACTGCGCATCTGCATGTATAAATATACATCGCCGGGACCGTTTGCACTTGGGTCTCCGCTCCGGTCGGTGCTAAACGAAGGTCCACTGGACCTTCAGCACCCTCACGCAGGGGTACTAAACTCGCACATACGTGCTCGTTAAGGACCGGCGTTGCGGATGTCCCTCAGATGTATATTTATACACTCAGATGTTTCGTGAGACAGCTCTTAATGGCAACAGCTTTTATTTCTCAAGTTCTGCCATCTTCATGGCGCGGACTTTGAGCGGAAGACCAAAGAGTGTGATGAATCCGGAAGCATCCTGGTGGTCATACAGGTCGCCTGTGGTGAAGGATGCGAGGGACTCATTGTAGAGGCTGTACGGTGAAGAGGTTCCGGCTTTGATGATATTGCCCTTATAAAGTTTGAACTTTACTTCACCGGTGACGTACTGCTGTGTGCTGTCCACGAATGCCTGAATGGCCTCGCGCAGCGGTGTGAACCACTTGCCTTCGTAGACGATCTGTGCAAACTGGCTGCCCAGTTTCTTTTTCATGAATAATAAAGTTCAGGTGATAACGTTATTTACAGCTCTGAATACCCGTAACTGTTGACCAGTGCGTCAATCGGCTTGCCTTCTTTGCACATCGGGCAGTTGCCGTAATCATACATCTCATAATCCGGCAGATCCTTCAGGGTAAATGCAGAGCGGATCTTAAGATCTGCAACTTCATCAACAGCGCTGAACAGTGCGCAGATGCCGGTCGGGATCGCCTTATAATATTTCAGGGAATTAATCATATGCTCAACAGTACGGCCGGTTGAAATCGCACCAAACAGGCAGAGGATATGCTTGCCTTCAATCATCGGAAGCATATTGTCACGGAACACAATCTGTCCGGTGTTGCTGTACTCCGGAGAAGTGACATACAGTGTGCGGTGCGCATTGTAGGAAAGAACACCGGACCTGGTCAGTTCTTCAGAAAGATAGGTGCCGATGACCTTCGTGCCGTCTGCACATACAATGGTGTCAACCGGTGTATCAACAGAATAATGCATTGCGAGCAGATGTGCTACGCCATTTGCTTCAGAACAACGGGATTTCAGAACGGCGAAATCCATATAGTAATTGTTGTGAGAATGCTCAGAAGCAAAATGCCCGGGAATGATACGAAGCTTCACGTTCGGATTAACTGAAGCGGGAATTTTTGTGTATTCTTTTAACATAGTCTGCTCCTTTCCTGCAGTAGTTCTCATATTTCTGTCGACATTATAACATAGATTAAATTGTATGTGCAACTATCACAATAAATGTTCTTTTTTGCACTGAAATTTATCAGAAATCCCCGATTAATCAAAAAATCCGCGGCACAGACAGTTTCGTCCATGCTGCGGATTTTTTTTAAGGAAAAAGGATTTTGTTGTTTGAAGATAATCAGCCTTCGATCTCGGAGATCTTGACCGGTCTTCCTTCTTTGCAGGATTTTGTAGCTGCTGCAGCCATCAGAACCGGATACAGTCCGTCGATACCGCAGACAGGTGTCTCTGTATCATTGGCAACTGCCTGTGCAAATGCCTGCATCTCAGATACGAATGCCTGTGTGTAACGATCCCACATAACGCTGTAGGTGTTTTCGCTCTTAGTGCACTCTGCATCGGAGATTACAACGGTGTTCGGTGTATCATTCTGGTTGTAAGCAACACCCTTGGAACCGAAGACTTCTACACGCTGGTCATAGCCGTAAACAGCCTGTCTGCTGTTGTCGATGACACCGATTGCGCCGTTTGCGAACTTCAGGGTAACGACTGCTGTATCAACGTCGCCTGCCTCACCGATTGCCGGATCAACAAGAACAGCGCCCTTTGCGTAAACTTCCTCAACCTCAGAACCTGCGAGATAGCGGGCCATATCGAAATCATGAATCATCATGTCGTAGAAAATACCGCCGGAAACTTTAACATAGTCGATTGACGGCGGCTCCGGATCACGGGAGCTGATTCTTACGAGCTGAACATCACCGACTTTGCCGGCACGGACTGCGTCGTAAACACCTTTGTGGTTGTGGTCAAAACGTCTGCAGAATCCGATCTGAAGCTTAACGCCTGCTTCCTTAGCAGTGTCAATTGCCTCATGAACCTTGGCCAGATCGTAATCAACCGGCTTCTCGCAGAATACGTGCTTGCCTGCCTTTGCGCCTTCGATGATATATTTGGAATGTGTATCGGTAGAAGAGCAGATGATAATTGCCTCAATCTCAGAATCGTTCAGAATGTCTTCTGCGTCTTTGGTCGTATTTGTGATGTCGTACTGTGCGCAGTAAGCTGCAGTTGCGTCATTCATGAACGGATCTGCGACTGTCTTGATGTCCATCTCCGGAACGAACAGAGAAATGTTCTTGATGTGTACTTTGCCGATACGTCCTGCTCCGATGATACCTACTTTCATGATAAACCCTCCTGTGGTTTTGACACATTTGCACATTGTGCAAATCCTATGCCCGATTAAAAAGGAGTCCCTTTTTCAATAGGAATTGCACAAGTGCAGTCTGTGTGTTACTTGATGATGCTAGTATAGTACGACTGCAGAAATGTGTCAATGTAACAATGGAACAATTTTGTAGATGCAAATATGTTACAAATGCACAAATTATTTTATTTGCCTGCCGTTGAATCATTTTGTAATAAATGCTAAACTGATATAAACATTGCACATCCTCAGGAGACTGCGGAAAGTGCATGAAAAGACACACAGAAACACGCAGATGATATAATCCGTGAGCTTGATTTACTGAGGTATTGAAATGAAAAAGAAAGTTACCCTGCAGATGGTGGCTGATTACGCGGGTGTTTCCCGGGGAACCGTAGACCGGGTGATTAACAACCGGGCACATGTCAGTCAGACGGTATATCAGCGTGTTATGGAGGCACTTGAGGCAACAGGATACGTGACTTCTAAGGATGTGTATCTGCATAACATGCAGCATAATGCAGAGATTCAGGAAGAGAAGACGGAACCGGCTGTGATCGGTGTGCTGCTGCCTAACTGGACAGGATATTTTGAAACGGAGGTGCAGCGGGGATTGCAGAAGGCCCGCGAGGAATTTGAGCCGCAGCAAATCCGTATTCTTATTGAGAAATGTGAATCGGATCTTCCGCAGGAGGCAGTGCAGCGTTTACACAGACTGCAGGATGCAGGAGCAGGAGGTCTGGCTGTATGTGCGGCGGATACACCGGTTTTGAGTGACGAACTCAGGCAGCTGACAGACAGAAACATTCCGGTTATTACATTTAATTCAGATCTGCCTGAAAGCGGCCGGAAGTTATTTGTTGGCCAGGACTATTATCAGAGCGGACGCGTCGCAGGCGAACTTGCGCGAATCTGCACCGCACCGGACACACGCATTGCCGCGACCGTCGGGAACCGCGCCTTTTATTCACACAGAAGCCGGTTGCAGGGATTCCTGGACCGGATGAAGGAGGCGGGGAGAGACGGGCAGATCGACGTGCTGGAAACATTTAATGATTATCATCTCACTTATATGAATGTGAAGGATTATCTCACCCGGCAGCCGGAAACCGGCCTGATCTATATGGCAAACCAGAGCATCGCGGGATGCATGCAGGCGCTGCAGGAGGCGGGACTGCCGCAGCGGCCGAAGATTCTCACACATGACTATTCAATGGAGACAAAGATTCTGCTGGAAGAGGGAAGCATCGACTTCACAATCTCCCAGAATATCTACCAGCAGGGATTTTTGCCCATCTCGCTGCTCTGCGATTACATACAGGGCCGGCAGCTTCCGGAAGAAGACATCATCTCGCCGGAACTGTCGATCATAACATCACAAAACTTGTGATACCAGGGTCAAGGGCCTGAACACATCGCAGGCTTGCCTGCAGATGTGGAAGGGGCATTGACCCGCCCCGACATGAGCATGGAGCGATGCGTAAGCATCGTGAGAATGCGAATGTCGGGAAGATTGCGAGAGTGCGAAGCACGGAGCAATCCGTG
>JAFUCM010000014.1 GCA_017459675.1 Eubacterium sp. | reverse complement strand
AAGAAACGCGCTGCCCCGGAAGGGATTTGGAGCGCGTCAGGGGCGGCCTGAACAGGCGAAAGCAAGAAACGCGCTGCCCCGGAAGGGATTTGGAGCGCGTCAGGGGCGGCCTGAACAGGCGAAAGTAAGAAACGCGCTGCCCCGGAAGGGATTTGGAGCGCGTCGGGGGCGTCCTGAACAGGCGAAAAGCAAGAAATGCGCTGCCCCAAGGTGAACCGGGCAGGGTGAAAGGGCGGCCGAAATCACAAAATCAAGAAAAAGGAGAATGAGATGCAGCAGAATAATATTCCAAGTATCAAGATCGGTGTTGTGGCAGTGAGCAGAGACTGCTTCCCGGCGTCTCTGGCGGAGAACCGAAGAAAAGCCCTGATCGAGGCTTATACGGAGAAGTACGGCGCAGAGGACATCTATGAGTGTCCGGTGACGATTATCGAAAGTGAAATTGATATGGTCAATGCGTTGAAGGATGTGAAAGCGGCGGACTGCAATGCGCTCTGTGTCTATCTTGGCAATTTCGGACCGGAGATTTCAGAGACGCTGCTGGCGAAGCATTTTGACGGTCCGAAGATGTTCTGTGCGGCGGCTGAGGAGAGTCAGGGCGATCTGATGGACGGCCGCGGCGATGCGTACTGCGGCATGCTGAATGCAAGCTACAATCTGAAAATCCGCGGTGTGAAGGCATATATTCCGGAGTATCCGGTAGGGGATGCGGAGGACTGTGCAGACATGATCCATGACTTCCTGCCGATTGCGCGTGCGGTCTATGGAATCGAACATCTGAAGATTATCAGCTTCGGGCCGCGTCCGAATAACTTCCTGGCCTGTAATGCGCCGATTCAGCAGCTGTATAATCTGGGCGTTGAGATCGAGGAAAACTCAGAGCTGGATCTGTATGAGGCATTTCTGAAGCATGCAGATGATCCGCGCATCCCGGGAGTGATCAAAGAAATGGAAACGGAGCTGGGCGAGGGCAATAAGAAGCCGCAGATTCTGCCGAAGCTGGCGCAGTACGAACTCACCCTGACTGACTGGATCGAGGAGCACAAAGGCTACAGAGAATTTGTGGCGGTCACCACCAAGTGCTGGCCGGCATTCCAGACGATGTTCGGATTTGTGCCGTGCTATATCAACAGCATTCTCACCGGCCGCGGCATTCCGGTTTCCTGCGAGGTTGATATTTACGGAACGCTCAGCGAGTACATCGGAACGGTTATCAGCCAGGATATCGTAACCCTGCTGGATATCAACAATTCTGTTCCGAAGGATATGTACCGTGAAAAGATCGAAGGAAAGTTCCCGTACAAGCATACGGATACCTTCATGGGCTTCCACTGCGGCAACACCTGCTCACAGCGCCTGTCCTTCCATGAGATGCGCAACCAGAAGATCATGGCCCGCTCACTTCCGGAAGAAGTGACCAACGGCACACTCGAGGGCGATATCGTTCCGGGTGAAATTACATTCTACCGTCTGCAGAGCACGGCGGACTGCAAGCTGCGCGCATACATCGCAGAAGGCGAGGTTCTGCCGGTTCCGAGCTGCTCCTTTGGCGCAATCGGCGTCTTCGCGATCAAAGAGATGGGAAGATTTTACCGCCACGTTCTGATCGAGAAGAACTATCCGCATCACGGCGCAGTGGCATTCGGAAAATACGGCAAAGCGCTGTTTGAAACTTTTAAATACATCGGCGTACCGGTCGAGGAGATCGGCTATAACCAGCCGGCAGGCGTGCGGTATCCGACCGAGAATCCGTGGGCATAATGATATCTCAGTGGGAGATGCCCCGACACGATAGGTGATGCGCGGCAGGATTGTCGCAGGGGCGGAACTGAACCCGGGTGGAGAAGCCACACCTCTGCAGATGGCGCCAAAGCACAGCAAACGAAATAAATACTGACATAACCACAAAATTATGCCGGAGACAACCGTAAAATTGTCCTGATTTTACGTAGTGTGTCTCCGGCTCTTTTTATATAGTAAAACTGCAGGAAAAGATGTATTTGGAAATGTAACCGGGTTTTACAGAAAGGGGTGTGTCGATGAAATATAGAAAAGCGATGGTTGTCGGGCCGATGCGGGTGGAACTATTTGATGAAGAACTGCCGCCGCTTGCAGACGATGAGGTATTGCTGAAAACGATTTCTGTCGGAATGTGCCATACGGATCTTCCGGCATTTCTGGGCGTGATGGGGATCTCCGTTTCAAAATACGGATTCGAGCGGCTCGGCGTCGGAGAACCGTCATTTCCGATGGATGTCGGACATGAACCAATCGCAGAAGTTATAGAAGTGGGTAAAGCTGTCCGGAATTTTCATGTCGGTGAATATGTCGGCGGATTCGGCGGCGGTTTCCGGGAATATATTGTGATGAAAGATGATAACCGCTCATTCTGCGAAATTCCCGTCGGAGACAAACCTGTAAAATACTGCTGTGCAGAGCCGCTCGGCTGTATCGTTAATATCGTAAAGGAAGCCACATGCCAGTACGGGGAGAATATTGCCGTGGTCGGCTGCGGCTTTATGGGTCTGATGGTTATCGCCGGGCTTCGGAAAAGCGGCGCGAAGAAACTGACAGCGATCGATCTTCTGGATAATAAGCTGGAGCTGGCAAAAAAATATGGCGCCACACATGTTCTGAATCCGCGGCAAGGAGAAATTGATGATCTTGCCTGGGAAATGACGGACGGGCGGTTCTTTGATGTTATTGTTGAGATCACAGGTTCTCTGAAGGGCCTCGATACGGCCTGCAAAATCATTCGCGAACCGCATGTGGGCGGTATGGCGCAGTTTGACGGGACATTCCGGGGCGTCGGAAAAGTGTTGATCCCTTCTGTCTACAGCCGGGAGGAAATTTTCCCGAAGAGCCTGGCATTTAACCTGATGCAGCGGACGCCTGCGCTGATTGCGACACATCCGACAATTGCGCCGCGGCCGCGCGACAATATGCTGGAGGGAATTGCGTCCTACATGGACGGACGTCTGCCATGCAACGAATTGATTTCACATGAATTCAAATTTGAGCAGATTCAGGCAGCGTTTGAAATGCTGGCACATCCGGAACCGGATTACATCAAGGGGATTGTTACATTCTAAAAAGGAGAGGGACTATGAAGATCAGAGCAGCAATTACGAAAGAAAAAGAAACACCGTTTGAATTTACAGAGGTTGAACTCGCTGAGCCGAAAGCAGACGAAATTCTGGTGCGGATTGAGGCGGCGGGTGTATGCCACACAGATGAAGCCGGACGCAGCGGTGTGCTTCCGTTCTCATTTCCGGCAGTGCTTGGACATGAGGGTGCGGGAATCGTAGAAAAAGTCGGCGCAGGGGTAACCGGATTTCAGGAAGGGGATGCAGTCTGTCTGACCTATGCGAGCTGCGGAACCTGTAAGGCCTGCATCGCGGGCCGTCCCTATGCCTGTGAGCGAATGAATGAAATTAACTTTTTCGGGGTCTATCCGGATGGTGCGCACAGGATTATGTGGCAGGGAGAAAAGGTGAGCTCATTTTTCTCGCAGTCTTCCTTTGCCGGATATGCCCTTGTAAGCCAGAGAAGTGCCGTACATATTCCTGAGGATATCGATTTTGCCGTTGCGGCGCCATTTGGATGCGGCGTCCAGACCGGCGCTGGAATTGTTCTGAATTCGCTGAAACCGGAATTCGGCTCCTCGCTGGTTGTAGGAGGGTGCGGAACGGTCGGCATGTGCGCGATCATGGCCGGCAAACTCTGTGGCTGTGCGAAAATCATCGCAGTGGGCGGAAATCCGGCAAGCCTGGAGCTGGCAAAAGAACTCGGCGCAACGCATACCATCAACCGGAAAGAAGTGGAGGATCTGACCGAAGCAATCATGCAGACGGCCGGCGGCGGGGTGGATTATGCAGTTGATACATCCGGAAACGGACGGATGATAGCTTCTCTCTTAAACAGTCTTACCTTTACCGGCTCCATCGCAATTGCCGGCGGCGGTTTTCAGCTGACGCTGGGTTCATTTGATCTCTGTGCCCGCACGATTAAGGGGGTCAGCGAGGGAGACTCCAATCCGCAGCAGTTTATTCCGCAGCTGATCGAGGCTTACCGGCAGGGACGCTTCCCGGTCGACCGTTTGATCAAAACCTATCCGTTTGAGGAAATAAATGAGGCGTTTGCCGATTCCGGCAGCGGAAAATGTATCAAGGCGGTCCTGCAGCTGAATGCGGCAGCTCCGTGTTGAATGAGTGCTTACGCCTCAGTACAGTTCCGCAGCCTGTAAAGCTTCCGGTACTGGGAGGGAGATACACTCTCATGCTGCTTAAAATGGTGATAGAAATTTCTGCTGTTGCTGAAGCCGGAACGCTCACTGACAGTTTCGAGGCTTTCGTCGGTTGTGCGGAGCAGGGTCTTGGCATAGGAAAGCTGCAGATCCTGCAGCAGCTCCGAGAAGCTGATGCCCATGGATTCCTGGATCAGGCGCTGGCACTGCCGCGGTGAGTAGTGGAGTGCCTCTGCTACAGAAGCCAGTGTCAGTCCCTCGGTGAAATGTTCGTGCAGATACAGGAGTATCTTCGAGGCGTTATAGGAGTATTCTCCGGTAATGGTCTCATGATAGCGCGGATCCGGTGCTAATCTTGTAAAAGACTGCAGCGCGCCGATGAACAGGTTGGAAATGTGATTCCGGACACGTACAAAATCTCCGCGCCGGTGAAGCGCAATCGCTTCCTTGATTGCCTGAATCTGTTCGCCGCAGGCGGCTGTGTCATGCGCATAGAGATAATCCTGATCCAGCAGCGGACGGATGAGACTTGTTTCATCATCTGTCCACGCGGAAGGAATCTTTTCAATATTTGCGCGGTGTGAAAGCAAAAACGAGGTGTTATAAGTGATGGGAGGATCATCTCCCGCAGATGAAACAATATGGGGGATCTGACTGTTAATATACAGCAGATCTCCTTTTTGCATTTCAAATGTATCACCGCAGATCTGAACCTGCAGCGTGCCGGACTCCAGATAAAGAAGCTCCCGGAAGGGGTGTTCGTGCGGAAGATTGATCAGAAAGTCTCCCATAGAAGCAAAATTCAAAATAGAAATATCTGCAGTCAGCCAGGAAAATTCTGTGACGTAGGAGCAGAGATATTGAATATTCGGGTTTGGATCCATAGCGGCCTCCTGCAAAACTACAAAAATCTGCCATAGAATGCATGTCAAATGTCATGGGATGGTAAAGACGCAGACCGGATACATGTATAAAATATAGGAAAATAATAAAAATACTCTATTAAATTTGTGAAATTTGCAGTTGATTTATTATTGCATTTGCAAAAAAAGTTGTCAATACAACCAAGTGTTTCAAACAGCCGGAACCAAAAACAAAATAGGAGGAACTGTTCAATGGCTACAACAAAGGAGATTTTTTCTTTAAAAGAACTGGCATACGAGATGCGGATGAAGCTGCTGAAGTTCTGCGGCTCCTACAGTGGCTCGGTACATATCGGCGGTGACCTTTCGATGACCGAGATGCTCGTGGCACTCTGGAATTATAAGATCAAATGCAATCCGGAGGATCTGGCATGGCCCGAGAGAGACCGCTTTATCATGTCAAAGGGACACGGTGCCCTCGCAATGTACATCGCGATGTCGCTGCGCGGATTCTTTGATTATGACGAAATCATCTCTACATATGGCAAGCTGGATTCCAAATTCGGCATGCATCCGTGCCGCGTACAGCTTCCGGCGCTGGAGTGCTCTTCCGGCTCCCTCGGCCAGGGACTTGCCATGGCGAACGGCCTCGCAATTCACGCAAAGAGCAAGGGTGAAAACTATCGCGTATTCTGCCTGATGGGCGACGGCGAGACTGGCGAAGGTTCTGTCTGGGAGGCAGCAATGCTCAGCAGTTCCTACAAGCTTGGGAATATCGTCGGACTGGTTGACCGCAATCATCAGACCATGACGTTCTATACAGAAGATAAATATATGTCGATGGATCCATACGCAGATAAATGGCGTGCATTCGGATGGAATGTCATTGAAGTCGAAGACGGAAATGATATGGAACAGATCGTAAATGCGCTGGACGCAATTCCGGATCCGTCCGGAGATAAGCCGACCATGATCGTGTGCAACACCCTGAAAGGAAAAGGCGTTTCCTTCATGGAGCGGTCTCTGGGATGGCATTCCGGAACGCTGGGAACAGAGGATATGGAGCGCGCGCTTGCTGACGTAGAAGCTGCATGGAATGCAGAGAAGGAGGAAATGGCATAATGAAGGTTTCGTTCAATTTCGACGCGATTTTTGCATCAGGACGTGATAATACCGGAAGAAAGCTCGAGGAGCTTGCATCCCGTTTCGACAACGTATGGGTACTGACGGCTGACACGGGCGGTTTTCTGGGACCGTATAAGAAAGATCATGCAGACCGTTTTGTTGATGTCGGCATCGCAGAGCAGAACGTTATGGGCACAGCGGCGGGCCTTGCACTTGCAGGCAATATCTGTTTTGTAACAGGAATGATCCCGTTTATGACCATGCGCGCGTGCGAGCAGGTACGTACGGCAATCTGCTATCAGAATCTGCCGGTCCGCCTGATCGGAACAGGCGGCGGCCTCACCTCCGGCGGCGGATCAACCCACAATGCGATGGAGGATATCTCCATCATGCGTTCACTCGTAAACATGACCGTGATTTCCGTGGCGGATCCGAATATGATCCCGCAGCTTCTGGAACAGTCCATGACATGGGACGGACCGATGTACATCCGCCTGGCGCAGGGCAAGAAGGACCGTGTCATCTATGATGCAGAACAGGTCCACTATAAGATCGGAAAAGGTCTTGTAGTCCGTGAGGGAAAAGACCTTACCGTTTTTGCGCACGGCGAGATGGTCGGCGAAGCAATGGATGCAGCTGTTGAGCTGGAAAAGGAAGGCATCGAGATCACAATCGCTGATATGTATTCGATCAAACCGATCGACGAGGAACTGGTGCTCAGCCTTTCAGAGAAGACGGGAAAAGTCATCGTACTTGAGGATCACCTGATGACGGGCGGACTCGCATCCGCAATCTCAGATGTATATACCGACCACTGCACAATGCCGGAGAAATTCCGCAGAATGGGCATTCCGCAGGTTTATGCAGGATTCGGTTCCGGTGCAGAACTGCAGCATAAATACGGATACGATGCGGAAGCACTCGTTAAAGCAGTGAAGGAAATGCTTGCATAAAGATAGTTTACCGGGGTGCCGGGAACAACAGGAGAAGAGACATGAATCGTTACAGTCATGTATTCCAGCCGCTCAGGCTGCGCAAAATGACATTAAAAAACAGAATCATTTTCACGCCGTTTGTCCCCTGCCTGGTCGATTCACAGGGCTATCCGCAGCCGGATATGATCAATTTTATCCGGATACAGGCGCGGACCGGCGCATCGAATCTGATTATGGGTTCGATTATTGATCCGGACCGCCGTATGTGCTGTCATGCAGACCTGGATTTTCTGGAGGACCGGTTTGTCTCCGGTTTGTCTCTTGCGGCGGATGAAGCACATAAGTACGGCGCGAAGATTTCGTATGAGGTATGTCACTCCGGAAGAGGATGGATGCCGTCTATGGGTCCGCTGGTTCTGGAGGAAAACGGGGAGGAAAATGATATTCCGCCGCTGGAATCTGTGTGCAATATCATGACGCGCGAGGATATGGACTGGGTCAAAGAAGAATTCATCAAAACCAGCCTCCGCGCGCTGAAAGCGGGATTTGACGAGATTTTTATGCACGTCGGGCATAACAACCTGATGGGGGCGTTTATGTCGCCGGAAACAAATCACCGTACTGATGAATATGGCGGAAGTCTTGAAAACAGACTGCGTTATCCGCTTGAAGTGGCGCGGGCGCTGCGTGAGGCAGTCGGTCCGGATGTGCCGATCGAGATGCGTGTTTCTGCGGAAGAGCGCACACCCAATGGCGCGACGATGGAGGAATGTCTGACCTTCCTCAAAGAACTGGAAGATGTTGTGGATATGGCACACTTCTCTATGGGAAATGTGTTCCATGAGAACTCCAGAGTATGTACGTCCCCGATGTACACACTGGAGCATAAGCAGAATGTGAAATATTCGGAGCGGGCAAAGCAGGTGCTGAACATGCCGGTCGCAGTGGTCGGAAATATCTGGACCTTGCAGGACGCAGAAGATATTATTGCCGGCGGCCAGGCCGATGTGGTCGGCTTCTGCAGATCCCTTCTGGCAGATCCGCAAATGGTGTGGAAATCAGCTGCCGGAAGAGAAGATGACGTGCGCCCCTGCCTGAAGTGTATGGACGGATGCGGAAGAATCTTCCACGGACTGCCGGCAAGATGTGCAGTCAATCCGGAACTGGGGTACGAAACAGAGGCGAGACTTCTGCAGCCTGCAGCTGACAGGAAAAAAGTACTGGTAATCGGGGGCGGTCCCGCCGGCATGCAGGCTGCACAGTCACTGACAGCGAGAGGACATGAAGTATTGCTCTGTGAAAAGAGTGACCGTCTGGGCGGAAAGCTTCATGACGCCGGCTGCGTATCCTTTAAAGGATTGATGCGGGATTACACAGACTATATGATCCGCGCGACAGAACGCTGCGGTGCCGAAATCCGCCTGAATACAGAAGCAACAGAAATGCTGGTGAATGAATTGAAGCCGGATGCTGTGTTTGTGGCAACCGGAGCGGATTTCCTGAAGCCGCCGATCCCCGGTATAGACAATCCGAATGTCCTGATGCTGCGGGAAGCAGAGGCAGACCGGCAGGCGCTCGGAGAGCGGATCGTCATCTGCGGCGGCGGTCTCTCAGGTGTGGAACTCGGCGTTGATCTCGCCAAGTCGGGTAAAAAAGTGACCGTCCTTGATATGATTCCGCGGGAGATGTTCTGCAATAGTCTGTTTGACTTTGCGTATGAAGTGCTGTTCCACGAAGTGAAAAAGACAGATATGGAGCTGCTCGGTGACCGGAAGATCCTGCGATTCACAGAAGGGGGTGTTCTGGTTGATCACGACGGAGCTGAAGAACTGATTCCGTGTGACAACACCATCATCGCCCTCGGTCTGAAGGCAGACCGGTCTCTCGGAGACAGATTGTATGAAAAGGAGCCGTTCCGGACATTTATCATTGGAGACGCTTCTGAAGTTAAAAACATCCGGAATGCGACACGGACGGCATATGATGCGGTTCTGGCAATGGAAGCGTTTTCCCTTTAAAGATACAGGAGCAGACGAATGAATTCATTTAAACATGTTTTTCGGCCGCTGAAACTGCGAAAACTCATAATTAAGAACAGGATTGAGCTGACCCCGTTTGTTCCGTGTCTGGCGGATGGTGACGGCGGCGTGACGCAGGATATGATTAATTTCATCCGCATGCAGGCGCGCACAGGTGCAGGAATGATCGTGCTGGGGTGCATTACCGACACCAACCGGAAGCTCAGTGAATTTGCCGACCTGGAGACAACACATGACCGGTTCATCCCGGGCCTGTCGCTCCTGGCTGACGAGGTTCATAAGTATGGCGCGAAGCTGGCTTACGAACTCTCACATTCCGGCAGAGGGGATCTGCAGTCCGCAAAGGATATTGAAGGATCTGCGGGCATGACGGAGGAAATTCCGGTCCCTTCACTGGAAGCAGCTTCCTGTACAAGGATGACAAGAGAAGATATGGACTGGCTGATTCAGAGACAGGTCGCTGTGTCAAAGCGTGTTCTGAAGGCCGGATTTGATATGATTTTCATCCATGGCGGCCATAATGCCTATTTGTCAACATGGTTATCCCCCTTGACCAACCACCGCACGGATGAATACGGCGGTTCTCTGGAGAACCGCATGCGGTTCCCGCTGGAACTGATCCGTGCGGTGCGTGAAGCCATCGGGGAAGATGTACCGATTGAACTGCGTGCCAGTGTGGCAGATATGATTGAAGGCGGTATTACAGAAGAGGAGTGCTTCCGCTTTTTTGAGGCGGCAGAGCCATATATTGATCTGGCACACGTCTCCCGTGGCAACTGTTTTCACAAGGACGGGAGGATGTACACCTCTCCGATGTATATGATGGAGCATCGCATCAACGAAGCAGCATGCGGACGTCTGAAGAAGCGGCTGCAGATTCCGGTGACCTGCGTGGGAAATATCTGGAATCTCGAAGATGCAGAGCAGATTCTGGAGAGTGGAAATGCCGATGTAATCGGTTTTGCACGGTCACCGCTGGCGGATCCGAAGTTGTTCATCAAAGCGGCATGCGGAAAATCCGATGAAGTCCGTCCATGTCTGAAGTGTATGGACGGCTGCGGAAAAATTTTCCACGGACTTCCGGCAAGATGTGCGGTGAATCCGGAAATGGGAATGGAGACGGAAGCGAGACTGCTTCAGCCGCCGGTGCAGAAGAAAAAAGTGGCTGTGATCGGTTCCGGTCCGGCCGGCATGCAGGCGGTGCAGACGCTTACCGGCCGTGGGCATGAAGTTGTGCTGATCGAAAAAAGTGACCGGCTTGGCGGCAAATTAAATGATGCGGGCGCTGTGTCGTTTAAATGGCTGATGCGCAGTTACCGGGATTATATGATCCGCATGACAGAGCGGTCCGGGGCAGAGATCCTGATGAATACAGAGGCGACAGAAGAACTGTTGAATTCAATCGGGGCAGATGCTGTATTTGTAGCAACAGGATCATCCTATCTGAAACCGCCGATTACCGGAATTGATCTGCCGCATGTGCATATGCTGAAGAATGCGGAAACAGAAGAAACAACCCTCGGGAAAAAGATCGTGATCTGCGGCGGTGGGCTCTCAGGCGTAGAATCTGCAGTTGATTTTGCGAGAAGAGGCCATGAGGTTACAGTCATTGACATGATCCCGACAGAAGCATTCTGTGCAAACCTGTTTATGTTTGCATATGAGTCGCTCTTTAAAGAGGTGGAGTTATCCGGCGTTAAGCTGCAGGGCAGCAGTAAAATCATGGAATTTGCTGAAGGCAAGGTGGTCGTCGAGCATGACGGCAGACGTGAGGAGATTTTCTGTGACGATGTGATTATTGCGCTGGGGCTGAAACCGGAGAACAAACTTGCAGAGACGCTGATGGAAAAAGATCCCGTCAATACCTATGTGATCGGAGATGCCGGCGGCGTCGCCAATATCCGCAATGCGACAAGGACAGCATACGATGCAGTTCTGACGATGGAGTCACGGATTCTGTGAAAGAACGGCAGCGGGGCGTTCTGAACAATAACTATTATAAACAATACCGGATTGGAAGCTGTGGGAAGCAGATTCCCATAAAAATAAATAACAACCAGGAAGAGGAGGTAGTTTTGTTATGAAAGCGATTGCTTACACAATGCCAGGGATCAAGCTGATTGATATTCCGGAACCGCAGATTACCAGCGAAGGCCAGGTAAAGGTGAAAGTTCACTATGCGTCGATCTGCGGATCTGATATCCACACGGTTAAAGGCGAAGCGGACGGACACTTCCAGGAACTCGGCTTTAAGCCGGGTCAGCCGATTGTCATCGGTCATGAGGCTTCCGGCGAAATCGTCGAAGTCGCTGAAGGTGAAAATGCAAAAGGCTTTAAGGTAGGCGACAAGGTTACATTTTACTATAACCAGCACTGCGGAAGCTGCTATTTCTGCCGGAACGGCCAGGAAAACTTCTGCCTGAATATGAAGACGCAGGATTCTGCAATGACGGAATATCTGGTACTGGATCAGCAGCAGGTCTTTAAGCTGAAAGACGATGTCGATCTCGCAAAAGCCTGCATCATTGAGCCGATCAGCGTGGTACTGCACGGCATCGATCTCGCAAAGATCCGTCCGGGCGATAAAGTCGCGATTTCCGGCGGCGGCGGCGTAGGCCTCCTGTTCCTGCAGATGGCGCGTCTCTCCGGCGCAACAAAGCTGACAATGATTGAGCCGGTCGCTGAGAAGCGTGAAATGGCAATGCGCCTCGGCGCGGATTATACGATTGATCCGATGTCTGAGGATACGATCGCAAGAGCAGCAGAGATCACAGAAAACCTCGGCTATGATGTCGTTATCGAGACATCCGGTTCCCGGCATGCGGTTCTTCCGGCATACAAGATCGCATCCAGAGGCGCGATGGTTGAGCTGTTTGCAATTTACGGGGATTATAAATTCGAAGTAGATCTGCTGGATATGTGGGAGAGAGAAATTACCCTGCAGACCGTATTCCAGTCACCGTATATGTTCCCGCGTTCCGTCGCATTCTTCGATAAACTGGATCTGGACGACTATGTAAAGGCAATTTTCGAACCGGAGCAGTTCCAGGAAGCATTCGATACTATGATGAGCGGAAAAGCTGCCAAGGTAATGTTTAAATTTGCATAACAGGTAAATGAAGGGGGTACTATGAACAACAATCAGTCAACGTATATTAAACTCGGACCATGGCGCAAGATTGCCTTTGCATTTGGCGACATGGGATGTAACTTCAGCTGGGCGCTGACCAGTTCATTCCTGATGATTTTCTACACAGACGTGTTCAAAATTTCAGCAGCTTCTGTCTCCGTGCTGATGCTGATCAGCCGTCTCTGGGACGCGATCAACGATCCGATGATCGGAATTATGTCTGACAGAACCAGAACGAAATGGGGACGTTATCGTCCGTGGCTGTTTATGGCAGTGCCGATGGCAATTTTCACGGTTCTGACATTCTGGGCACATCCGGACTGGTCCAGCGGCGCAAAGCTGGCATACATGTATGTCACATATGGATTCCTGGTATTCTTTTATACCGGTGTTAATATTCCGTACACCGCGCTTGCAGCAACCCTGACACAGGATCCGAAGGAAAGAGGTTCTCTCGGCGGATTCCGTATGACTTTCTCTTTCCTGACAGCAATCATTGTTACTTATATTATTAACTACTTCGTTCCGGTATTCGGAAACGGAAATGATGCCCGCGGGTATGTCATGACTGCATTTGTTATGACCGTACTGATCGGATGGCCGTGTTTTGCGATCTGTTTCTTTGGTACGAAGGAAGTAGTCGCGCCGCCGCCTTCAGATGTCAAGAAAAGTTTCCTGACACAGGCAAAAGACGCATTTAAGAATAAACCGTACCGTCTGATCCTGCTTTCTTTCTTCCTGGTCGGTGTTACAAACTATGGAAGAAATGCGGCTTATGCTTATTATTTCAAATATGTCGTCGGACAGGACAAGATGATGGCTACCTATGTAATGGCCCTCAATATTCCGTTCCTTTTCGGATCCTTCCTGTCCCCGTATATTTCCAACTATTTTAAGAACAAAGGTAAGAACTACGGATATTCGGCAATCATATTCGGCATCCTGCTGATCGTTTGCACCTTTATCAGTCCGGTTCATAATCCGGTTATCTTCTGGCCGCTTTCAATCATCACAGGTTTCTTTAACGGCACGCAGGCAGCTGCCGCATACGGTATGCTTCCGGACGTCGTCGAATACGGCGAGTGGCAGAATGGTTACAGAAATGAGAGCTTCCTCGCAGCGTATGCCTCCTTCTTCCAGAAGGTCGGTATGGCGCTCAGTACAGCAGGCGTTGCAGCACTGCTCTCCGTCCTGCAGTACAACCCGGATCTGCCGACACAGACTGCAGCAGTTCAGAACGGCGTTACTTACCTGATGTTCCTGATTCCGGGAATCATCTGCGTGATCATGGGTATCACATTCATGTTCTACAAGCTGGACTACAAGACCTTTGACGGTATTGTGGCAGAAATCGCACAGAAAAAAGGCAGCGCAGAATAAAGACAGGTTTTGCCGGACGGCCGGCAGACCGGATCATCCTGTAAAGTCCATAAACAGATAAGATGAAAACTGCAGCGGGGGTCAGGAGTACTTAAGGTACCTCCTGGCCCCCGGCAAGTTTGGAAATCTGCCTGCCATAAAATGCGTCTGTTTTATTTTGAATCGCAGAGGAGAATTGTATTGTGAAAAAGAATATTGGGAATCCATCCGGAACAGCGGTGATTATATTGATTTTGCTGACATTCAGTTATCTGGTGCCAAACTATATTCAATATCAGGTTTCTCCGCTTGGGCCTGCGATTATGGAACAGTTTTCGCTGCGGACCAGTCAGTTCTCCGCACTCTTTACGGCATCGATGATTCCGGCGATTTTCCTGAGTGTTCCGGGCGGGGTGCTGATGGATAAAATCGGGCCGAAAAAAGTGATCGGAGCCGGTATGCTGATTGCCTCTGCGGGATGCATTCTGCGAATCGGAGCACAGACTTATCCGGCATTGATGGCGGCAACTGTGTTAACGGGATTTGCGGCCATGTTTATCAATGCAGGCGCGGGCAAGATCCTGATTGGTTATTATCCGGCGGAGCAGGTCAACAGCAAAATGGGAATTGTGGTTGCGGGCGCTAATATCGGAATGACCATTGCGATGTTTACAACTGCACGATTTGCAGGAATCCGGGAGGCTTTTACAGCCGGGGCAGTTTTGCAGATAATAGCCGCCGTGATCTGGTTTGCGCTGATGAAAGACCCGCCTGACAGGACCGCGGGATCTGATTTTGTGCAGAAAATGAAACCCGGTTCTATACCCGTGGAGGCTCCGGGCATGAAACAGTCACTTGCTGTGACATTGCGCAGCCGAAATGTCTGGTTTGCAGCGCTGACCATGTTTTTTCTGATGGCCATCAACGTTCTCTATAATTCATTTGCCCCGACAGCGCTGGCTGCAAAAGGAGTCGATGCTGTTACAGCAGGCAATATCTCGGCGTTTATCACCATCGGAAATCTGATCGGATGCTTTGTCGTTCCTGCAGTCATTCAGCGGACGGGGTGCCAGAAACCGGTAATCATAGCCTTTGCGATACTTGGTGCGGCAGGTGTTGCAGAGTCCTGGCATATCGGAAACACATTTTTGCTGACAGCAGCATTCTTTGTGACGGGTGTCTGTCTCGGAGGCATTATCCCGCCGGTTATGATGATGCCGGTAAAATTCCCTGAAATCGGACAGCTATATGCAGGTACAGCAGGCGGAATCGTCGGAACGATGCAGCTGGCCGGGGCGGTCATCGTTCCTTCATTTGTAATTGCACCGATTGCAGGAAACAATTTTACACTGCTGTATCTTATGGGCGGGATCGGGATGATTCTCACAGCACTTATGTATTCATGTATCCGAAGCACGTAACGCCTGTTGCGGCAGTGTCAGCATCTGTGTTATAATATCGGACGCAGTGCGCATTATATTAAGCAGACAGGAGTCAGGACATGAAAGTAGCAGTAACATATGATAACAGCAACGGAACTGTTTTTCAGCATTTCGGCAAAACAGAGAACTTCAAGCTGTATGATATTGAGCAGGGAAATATTCTTTCTACAGAAGTGATCGGCAATGGCGGAACCGGCCATGAGGCACTGGCCGGCATGCTTGCATCACAGGGTGTCGTCCTTGTGATCTGCGGCGGCCTCGGCGGCGGCATGCAGAGTGCACTTGATGCAGCAGGCATTGCAGTGATTTCCGGTGCACAGGGTGACGCAGATGAGGCGGTCGCGGCATTCCTGCGCGGCGAGCTGGATACAGCCGGCGTAAACTGCGATCATCACCATGGTGAACATCACGACGAAGGCGAAGAAGGCTGCGGCGGATGCGGCGGCAGCGAAGGTGGCTGCGGCGGCGGTGGCTGCGGTGGCTGTGGCGGCTGCGGCGGCGAGCCGGTCATCATTCTGGAAGGAAAGAACGCCGGTAAGAAGGTCCGCGTTCATTATAAAGGGACGTTTGACGACGGTACACAGTTTGATTCCTCTTATGACCGCGGCGAGCCGATGGAGTTCCTGAGCGGCGCGGGTCAGATGATCCCGGGATTTGACAAGACAGTTGTCGACATGGAGCCGGGACAGAAGGTCGAGATTCATCTCGAGCCGGAAGAGGCATATGGCATGCCGGATCCAGGCAATATTATCACACTTCTGATCGAGGATCTGGCAGGCTCCGAGGATCTGGCTGTCGGACAGCGTATTTTCCTCAGAAACATGATGGGACAGTCCTTCCCGGTTGTTGTCACAGAGAAGGACGATGAGAAGATCACATTTGACGCCAACCACGAGATGGCAGGCAAGGCACTGAATTTCGTGATTGAGCTGCTGGAAGTGCTGGAGTGATTTATTTGCTGCTCAGCAAGACAAATTTAACAAGCTCTGAAAATCATCCGGAAGCGGTGCAGTAAACTGCATCGCTTCTTTTGTTATGGGATGTATAAAAGCCAGCTTCCAGGCGTGGAGTGCCTGGCGGGTGATATCCGGGAATACATGACCGTACCGGGAGTCAGCTGGTTTTTGTGCATGACTGTCCGTTGCCGGGCTGTCTTCTGCTGAACGGTGTTGATCCGGGCCGGCAGTCTGATACCGCGGATTGTAAAGGGTATCCCCGAGCAGCGGATGTCCGGCGGCTGCCATGTGGACACGGATCTGGTGTGTGCGTCCGGTTTCCAGGTGCAGCTCTACGAGAGAGTACGTCTTATTAGAATGATTGGCATCTTCGGTCCAATTTGCAGGTGCAGTACTGTGTGCGGATGTCATGGGATTTATCGGTTCAGGACTGCCGGCGTTCGTCACGGATGCTGCAGACAGGCGATCAGAGGAAAACACCTGCAGTGTCCGGAAATGTGTCACAGCCCGGTCACCGTGTTCCGGATCGACACAGCGCTCAATCAGAGATGCTTCTTTCCGGCCGATCGGCAGATCGATGGTGCCTTCCGGCTCCACTGCGCCCTCTGCGGCAGCCAGATACGTCCGGGAGATTTCACGGCGCTGCAGCGCCTGTTCCAGAAGGGAAGCGGAAAGGACATTATTTGCCAGAATCAGAAGCCCGGTCGTATCGCGGTCCAGCCGGTTGATGCAGCGGAATACATAGGGGATTCCGCGGTCCTGATAAAGCTGCGCGATCCCGTTGGCGAGGGTGTCTGCCGGGTGGTTGATGGCCGGATGGATGGAGACGCCCGCCGGCTTGTTGATTACCATCAGATCTTCATCTTCATAGACAATGGAAAAGGGAACCGGTGCCGGGACGATGTTGACAGAAGAAACCGCATCCCGGATCGTAACAGTCAGCACATCTCCGGACACCAGTCTGTCAGAAAACCACACATGCCCGCCGTTTCGCAGCACGGCGTCCGGATGCGGTTTCAGAGATGCCAGAATATGGCGTGAATAACCCTGTCGCCGCAGATACTGATGGACGGTAGAAGGCAGGTCGGATGCGGTTATTTCATATTGAAATGTTCGGATCATGTGGCTCTCCATCTGGTTCTAAGGTATGACGATCCGGCTGCAGCAGGATTTGCGGGTATGCTGATACAGCGGCCAGAATCCTCGATATGTATACCGGCAGATGCTATTACATTACATGCCGAAGGAAAAGAAGTCAACGCAGCAGAATTTTTCTTGAAAGAAATGCGCATAAATGCCTGTAAGTATGGTATGATAAGCCTTGCGGCTGCCATTACAGGCGGCAATGCCATTCAGGAAGGAGTCCATATGCAGTTTCCAAATGCTTATAAGGGAATCTCTCAGATTTTTACTGCTGAAATTCTGACGATGATATCCGGTATCATTCTCGTGATTGCCCTGATCGGTGCCGGCGGCGCACTGGACAGTATCGCGGCAGGGGATGCCGCTGTAGTCAGCGGGGGTGTTCTGGCGCTTGCGGCGGTCGGCGGTGTCGCATCGATTCTGGCATTGATTGCGTTCTTTATGAATATTTCCGGAATATCCAATGCGTCGAAAGACGAAGAGAGTTTTAAGCGGGCGATGATCTGGCTGGTCATCGGAATTGTCGCGTCACTGGTCGGAAGCATCGCGCAGAGTACCAGTGAGATCATGACGGCATTCGCCGGGATCATCAGCAGTCTCTGTGAATATATGATTAATTACAATGTGGTGACCGGAATTGTCCGGCTTGCGGATCAGCTGGAAAACGAGGAAGTGAGCAGATTTGGCCGGAAGACGGTCCGTCTCCTCACCGTTGTCTATGGCATTGTGATTTTCGTCGAGATTCTGACGATGGTTCTGGCCGTTGCGGTTAAGGAGCCTTCTGCGGGCGCAGCAGGAATCGCGGCCACAGTGATTGCGGTCGCCGCAGGCGTGATTACCGTCGCAGCATATCTTATTTATCTGCGGATACTGGCAAAAGCCAGAAAAATGCTGGCAGGCAATGATCTGACGCCGACAGAATTCTGACAGCATATTAATGAATCATAAGTATGAGGGTGGTTGATTATGGAAAGAGAAAAACTCGGCTCCCGGCTCGGCTTTATTCTTCTGAGTGCGGGATGTGCAATCGGGATCGGTAATGTCTGGAAATTTCCTTATATGGTAGGAGAGTACGGCGGCGGCGCTTTTGTGCTGTTCTATCTGATTTTCCTGGTCATTATGGGTGTGCCGGTGATGACGATGGAATTCAGCGTCGGCCGCGCCGCGGCAAAAAGTCCGATCCGTCTGTATCAGGAACTTGAGAAGCCGGGACACAAATGGCACATTCACGGGCAGCTCTGCCTTGTCGGCAATTATCTGCTGATGATGTTCTACACAACCGTGGCAGGCTGGATGCTGTACTATCTGTACGCAAGCGCGACAGGTGCCTATGAAGGGATGAACAGCGATCAGATCGCCGGATTCTTCTCGGATCTGCTCGCATCGCCCGGGACTATGGCCGGATGCATGATCATCGTTGTGGTACTCGGTTTTCTGATCCTCAGCGTCGGACTGCAGAATGGTCTGGAGAAGGTCACGAAATGGATGATGCTCCTGCTGCTTGCCCTGATGCTGGTGCTGGCGGTTCACAGTATCACGATTGAAGGCGGAAAATCCGGTCTGATCTTCTATCTGAAGCCGGATTTTGCCAGAATGAAAGCGGTCGGCATCCCGACGGTCATTCTTGGCGCGATGACGCAGTCCTTCTTTACACTGAGTCTCGGCATCGGCTCCATGGCGATCTTCGGAAGCTATATCGAGAAAGACCGCAGTCTGTTCGGAGAGAGCATCAACGTCGCGATTTTGGACACACTGGTCGCAATCTGCAGCGGCCTGATTATTTTCCCGGCCTGCTCGGCCTACAATGTCAGCGTCGACAGCGGCCCGAGCCTCCTTTTCATCACACTGCCGAATGTATTTAACCATCTGGCAGTCGGAAGAATCTGGGGAAGCCTGTTCTTCCTGTTTATGGTATTTGCGGCACTGAGCACGGTGCTGGCAGTCTTCGAGAACATCGTCAGCATGTGCATGGATGAATTCGGCTGGAGCCGGAAAAAGGCCTGCTTCATCAATATCCCGCTGATGATCCTGCTGTCCCTGCCGTGTGCACTCGGCTCCAATCTTCTGAGCGGTTTCCAGCCGCTCGGCGCAGGTTCACAGGTACTCGACCTCGAGGACTTTATCGTCAGTAACCTGATGCTGCCGCTGGGCAGCCTCACCTTCCTGCTGTTCTGCGTGACCAGGATCGGCTGGGGCTGGGACAACTTCGTGACAGAGGCCAATCAGGGCACCGGCATGAAGATCAGGAACTGGATGCGGCCGTACATGACATATGTCCTGCCGTTTATCATCATACTCATATTTGTTATGAATCTGATCTGATGGCGGTTTATTACAGAAACTCTGGCGCGGAATGTACCGAACAACAATTCCGTGAGCAGACCGTTCGAATCCCGCCGGTACTTGCAGAGCAGGGGGCTCCCTGCGATGCATAGTACCGCTGCGAGGATGAGCGAGCGAGAGCGTGTCTGCGATGGAATGTTGTTCGGCACATTCCGCACAAAAAAGAGAACGAAAGGAAGCAGCATCATGCCTGACGGTCTCATTGCATTAATCATCATTCTATTTGTCGTTGCCGGCGCTGTCATCACAAAGCGCTGCATCGAATTCCTGCTTCTGGGATCTCTTGCCGGAAGCATTGTCCTCTACCGCGGCAGTTTTCTGGGAGAATGGATCGGCATTCTGCAGGAAGTTGTCGGTGATCCGGACAATGTCTGGCTCTGGCTGGTCTGCGGCCTGTTCGGCAGTCTGATTGCCGTTCTGCAGGCGGCGGGCGGGACCGGCGGATTTTCCAGAATTCTCTCGCGGTTCTGCAGAACACAGAACCGCACGATGTTCGCGTCATTTCTTCTGGGACTTCTGATTTTTGTGGATGATTATCTGAATGTCCTCACAGTGGGCGTCTGTACGAAGGATCTGTATGACAGGCGGAAGCTGCCGCGCGAATCGCTGGCGTTTGTGCTGGATTCCACCGGCGCGCCGGTCTGTGTGCTGCTGCCGTTTTCCACCTGGGCCGTGTTTTTTGCGGGTCTTTTCTATCAGCATGATCTGATCTCTTCACAGTTCGCGTCCGGCATGGACGCATATGTGCATGCGATTCCCTATTGTTTTTATCCCTTTTTCGCGCTGTTGATCGTATTTCTTTTCACGATCGGGAAATTCCCGAAGCTGGGTGCCATGAAGCGCGCATTTTCCCGTGTGGAGAAAACGGGAGAGGTATACAGTGCCGACAGTGCAAAATACAATCACGGCGGTCCCATGCAGGGCGAAGAGCAGATGCAGAACGGCCGGCTGCGGGATTTTCTGATCCCGATTCTCGTGCTGGTCGGTATTGCGATTGCGACAGGCGATCTGCTTCTGGCAGTTATCGTGACACTCGCACTCTGCGTGGTCCTCTATGTACCGTTCCGCCGCATGACGATGGAAGTATTCACCGAGCATATGATCCAGGGATTCGGCGAAATGCTGACTGTTTTCTTTATGCTGGTCGGTGCATTTTCCCTGGCGCATGTCTGCGGCGAACTGCATCTGACGGAATATCTGATTGAACTGGCGAAGCCGCTGCTGACGCCGGCGCTGTTTCCGGCCATTTCCTTTGTCCTGCTCGCGGCACTTGCATTTGTCACAGGATCCAACTGGGGCATGAGCGCGGTTGTGATTCCGATTCTGATCCCCATGTGCGCGGCGATCGGCGGCAACGCGGTGCTTACCATGGCGGCGATTATTTCCGGCGGTGCGTTCGGGAGCCACGCCTGCTTCTACACCGATGCGACGATTCTTTCCTCCAGTGCTGCCGGAATCGACAATATGGAGCACGCGGTCTCGCAGCTTCCGTATGTCATGATCGCAGCCGGCGGCGCGGTGGTTTTATATCTGGTGTTTGGGTTTATCATGTAAATCATGATGAATTGTTGTTTGTAAAATACCGGCTTCGCGGAATTGATTCTGCGAATGCCGGCATTTTTACTTATGTCCAACTGCAGTTGTATAAAAAATACTTTTGTAATCTTTTAGGAAATACTAGAACGTGGTATAGTAGTAAATGGAGGTTTAAAAGCAAAACCCGATCGATGTGAACTTTACTGTAGGAGGATTTTACGTTATGGTTTCATGGAAAAATCTGGATACGCTGGCTGTCTATGATAAGTTTCTTGCCCTGAAGGGAACGGTTGATCTCGTTAAGGAGATGACCGGCGAGAACGGCGCTGCACGTGTCGCAAAATACACCGTGCCGATGGCCTGCGGTCTGAATTATAATTTTGCAGCGAAGGAAGTGGACGATAATGTGCTCGCAGTCCTGAAGGAACTGGCAGAGGAAGCACAGCTGACAGAGAAATACGAAGAATTGTATAACGGTGCCGTGATCAATACCGGTGAGAAACGCCTGGTTTTGCACCAGCTCTGCCGCGGCCAGCTTGGCAAAGATGTCATGGCGGACGGCGTCAACAAGCGAGAATTCTATGTCTCCCAGCAGAAGAAGGCCGCTGATTTTGCAAATGCGGTTCATGCAGGCGAGATCACCAATGCGGCCGGCGAGCCGTTTACAACCGTCGTGCAGATCGGTATCGGCGGAAGCGATCTGGGACCGCGCGCGATCTATATTGCACTGGAGAACTGGGCAAAACAGAACGATGCGCTCAAGATGGAAGCGCGTTTTATCAGCAACGTTGATCCGGATGATGCGGCGGCAGTTCTCAAAAGCGTTGACATTCCGCATTCTCTGTTTATCGTTGTATCCAAATCAGGCACGACGCTTGAGACGCTGACAAATGAATCCTTTGTCCGCGAAGCACTTAAGAATGCAGGCGTTGACCCGGCACAGCATATGCTTGCAGTTACCAGTGAGACTTCGCCGCTCGCATCCAGCACGGACTACCGCGCAGCTTTCTTCATGGATGACTATATCGGCGGACGTTATTCCTCTTCATCCTGCGTCGGCGCAGTTGTGCTTTCCCTTGCATTCGGACCGGACATTTTCGCGAGAATCATGGACGGCGCAGCAGCTGCTGATGAACTGGCAAAGAATCCGGATCCGATGCAGAATGCCGCAATGATGGACGCGCTGATCGGCGTTTACGAGCGCAATGTACAGGGTTATCTCTGCACCGCAGTTCTGCCGTATTCACAGGCGCTTGCCCGCTTCCCGGCACATCTGCAGCAGCTCGACATGGAGTCCAACGGCAAATCCGTCAACCGCTTCGGCGAGCCGGTGAATTATGTGACAGGTCCGGTTATTTTCGGTGAGCCGGGAACCAACGGACAGCATTCCTTCTACCAGCTGCTCCACCAGGGAACCAACATTGTTCCGCTGCAGTTCGTCGGATTTAAGCAGAATCAGGCAGGCATGGATGTTGACATCCAGGGCAGCACCAGCCAGCAGAAGCTCTGCGCAAATGTCGTGGCGCAGATCATGGCGTTCGCGTGCGGAAAAGATGATGAAGATCCGAACAAGTATTTTGCAGGCGGACGTCCGTCCAGCCTGATCACAGGTGAGCAGCTCAATCCGGAATCCCTCGGTGCACTGCTGGCACACTTTGAGAATAAGATCATGTTCCAGGGATTCCTGTGGAACGTCAACAGCTTTGACCAGGAAGGCGTACAGCTCGGCAAGCTGCTGGCAAAACGGGTTCTGGCACATGAGACAGACGGCGCGCTGAAGGCATTCAGTGACCTGCTGGAGATCTGATGAAATAAAAGGGCGGCCGCACCGGTAAATACCGGGTGCGGCCGTTTTTTGGGTTTCAGATTCAACGTTGTTTTACTTTTTGTACTGCTCGATCAGGCCGACAATTGTGCGCACGGCATCAGCCTGCTCGCTCTTTTGCATGGCTCTGATGTACTGTCCGCGGTTTTCGTACAGCTTGTCCAGTGCCTCCACAAGCGATGTGCGGTTCATCTCTGACTGCTGCAGCACCATGCTGTAGCCCTGCTTCTCAAATGAAGCGGCATTCAGCAGCTGGTCGCCGCGGCTGGCTTCTGCCGGAAGCGGGATCAGAAGATTCGGCTTTGCAAGCGCCTGCAGCTCACAGATCGCATTTGCACCCGCGCGGGACAGCACGATGTCTGCGAGTGCAAAGAGATCCGGCAGTTCCTTGCTGATATACTCATACTGCACATAGCCCGGGACGCTTCCCAGTGTCTGATCAAGGTTGCCCTTGCCGCACAGGTGCACGACATTATACCGTTTCAGCAGTGTCGGGAGCGCTTCGCGCAGGCATTCATTGACGGCGACGGCACCGAGACTGCCGCCGATCATCAGAATGACAGGCTTGTCATCGGTGAAGCCGCAGAAAGCGCGGGCCTTCAGGGCGTCGCCCGAGAGCAGTTCGCTGCGGATCGGCGAACCCGTGAGGACCGCCTTGTCAGCCGGAAGATTCTGCAGCGTTTCCGGGAAATTGCAGCAGACCTTGACCGCATTCGGAATGCAGATCCGGTTGGCCAGACCCGGCGTCATATCAGATTCGTGGATGATGGCCGGGATCTTCAGCCTGCGTGCGGCGAGAACCACCGGGACTGCAACAAATCCGCCTTTGGAAAAGACAATGTCCGGTTTCAGCTTTTTCAGCACTTTGCGTGCATCACCGATTCCCTTGAGGACACGAAACGGATCAGAAAGATTTTTCAGATCCACATAGCGGCGGAGTTTGCCCGAGGAAATCCCGTAATACGGAATGCCTGCGCGCTCAATCAATTCCTTTTCAATTCCGTCATGGGAGCCAATATAATGTACTTCATAGCCTGCCTCCTTCAGAGCAGGAAGCAGGGCGATGTTCGGCGTGACATGGCCGGCGGTTCCCCCACCGGTCAGTACGATTTTTTTCATAGCATTTCTCCATTGTCGAACTCGACAAACCCCAATTTATTCAGCGTAAGCCCACGCTGTCTCCAGTGCAATCTTCATCATATCTGTGAAGCCGTCGCGGATCTCTTCCGGTGTCAGGAATTCTCCCTTGAAGATGTGGTCAGAGACGGAGAGAATGGCCAGTGCCTTCTTGTGCCATGCCATGGACAGGGCATAGAGACCGGCGGTCTCCATTTCGACGCACAGATGTCCCATGTTTCTCCATTTTTCATTGACATTCGGAATTGCGTTGATGAAGGTGTCGGTCGAGAGAACCGGGCCGACTTTCACCGGAATGTTCATGGCTTCGCCGGCGTCAACTGCTGTCTTCAGGAGGCCCCAGTCAGCTGTCGGCGCCAGATGTGCCGGAAAATCATACTGAGACGCAAAGTCAGAGTTTGTGGAAGCGCTCATGGCTACGATGACGTCTTTGAGGTTGATGTTGTCAGTCAGCGCACCGGTGGAACCGACGCGGATGATGGTCTCGACGTCAAACTGGTTGTAGAGATCTGTCGCATACAGGCACGCGGACGGAATGCCCATGCCGCTTCCCATGACAGAAATGCGGCGGCCCCTGTAGGTGCCGGTGTAGCCAAGCATGTTGCGGACGTCATTGAACAGGATGGCATCCTCCAGAAAGTTCTCGGCGATGTATTTTGCGCGAAGCGGATCGCCCGGGAACAGGACTACTTTTGCGACGTTGTCTTTTTCGGCTTTGATGCAGCCGGTGATGGATGTAATTACAGACATTTGATAACTCCTTTCTGCCAGTAGCGTATAAAGTGTGGTGATTATTCGAATAACTTCGCCAGACTCTCCGTGTACGGCGGCCGGCAGATTCCTTTGTCGGTGATAATGGCTGTGATCAGTTCGTGATCGGTGACGTCGAATGACGGATTGTAGCACTTGACGTCTTTGAGAGCGACAGGTTCTGCGTAGAACATTTCCTTGATCTCGTCCGGATTGCGCTGCTCGATCTTGATGTCATCACCGGTCGGGCAGTTCATGTCGATCGTGGACGTCGGGCCGAGCACGTAGAAAGGGATACCATAGTGTTTTGCCAGAATGGCGACGCCGCTGGTGCCGATCTTGTTGGCTGCATCTCCGTTTGCCGCGACACGGTCACAGCCGACCATGCAGGCCTGCACCCAGCCATTCTTCATGACGATGCTTGCCATGTTGTCGCAGATCAGCGTGACATCGACACCTGCGTTATGCAGTTCATAGGAGGTCAGGCGCGCACCCTGCAGGAGCGGCCGGGTCTCATCTGCAAACACTTTGATGTTCATACCCTTTTCAGCTGCAAGAAAGAGCGGTCCCTGTCCGGTTCCATAGCGGGATGTCGCGAGCGGGCCGGCGTTGCAGTGTGTCAGCACGCCGTCGCCGTCTTTTAAGAGCGACAGACCGTATTCTGAGATTGCGCGGCACATCGCGATGTCTTCTTCGTGGATTGTGCGGCATTCTTTGCCGAGCAGATCCAGAATTTCCGGCACGGAAAGAGAAGCATTGTCTTTTACAACCTGTTCCATGCGGCGCAGTGCCCAGCTCAGGTTGACCGCAGTCGGACGGGAGGAATTAAGATATTCCGCCTGCCTGTGGAATTCGGTCAGGAATGTTTCATAATTGTCGGTTTCGATCTGCCGGGCAAGTACATAGATGCCATAACCGGCAGCGATGCCGATCGCCGGCGCGCCGCGCACCTTCAGCAGATGGATTGCGTCCCAGATCTCCTGCGCAGTGTGCAGCGAGATGTATTCCACGTGATTCGGCAGCCGGGTCTGGTCAATGATAATGACCGAGCAGCCGTCATCTGAGAGACGCACATTGTCAATGTGGGTTACCTGTTTGAGTTTGTCTGAAGTCATTTGCGGGTTCCTTCCTGATATATATAATCATCTGTGTGTGTTTTGGTGACAAGATTCTGCTGCTTTTTGTCATGTTCTATCATAACGTAACGGGAAAAAAGATACAAGGGATGATCGAAAGGCAGAAGCGGATCAAATATCGATACAAAGCAAACAGAAAGGTTACAGATAGGACATTTATTCTGCACGATAATATGATACAATCATATAGAAAACAAAGGCGGGGGAAGACGGTTATGCATGAAACAGACGAAGAATTATACAGCCGCTTTCTGGCTGATGAAGATAAAGAGGCACTTGGAGAGCTGCTGGACCGCTACGGCAGCAGTCTGACGCTTTTTCTGCGCGGTTATGTGGATACCATGGAAGATGCGGAAGATCTGATGATGGACAGCTTTGTCGCGATCGCACTGAAAAAATCCTGGACGGCAAAAAGGAGCAGCTTTAAAACATGGCTGTTTGCAATCGGGCGGAAGCTTGCACTGAAACATAATCGAAAAAAACGGCGGGAGCTGAATCTTACAGAAAAATACCGGTCTGAACCTCCCGGGGAGGGTGCCGAATCATCCGATGCAGTGTTTAACGGCCCGGAAACAGAACTGCTGAAAGAGGAGCAGAAGCGGCAGCTTTATGAGGCCATGGAGAAACTTCATACGGAATACAGGGATGTCCTGTATCTTCTGTATTTTGCACAGATGAGCTATGAAGAGGCCGGAGTGATTATGCATAAGAGCAAAAAGCAGATGTATCATCTCGCCGGGAGGGGAAAGCAGGCGCTCAGAAATGAACTTGAGCGGATTGGATTTGATTACGGACAACCATAGATAAACAGAACGGAGCTGTCATGCCGGTTGAATATCTCAACAGAATCAATATTTTCATACAGATCGTCGTGGTAATGGGAATGATAGTACGCTCGATCTCGCTGGTCAGAAAAAGCAGCCGGCCCATGCTCGCTGCTTATTTTACGTTTGGATGTATCAGCTTTGTGATGAGTGATATGTACTGGCTTGCCTACAGTTTTATTAATCCGGGTGAGAGAATGCCATTTGCGGCCAACGAATTCGGGGAAAGCGCAAGTTTCCTGCTGTTTGCGTCGGTTCTTATTTTTGCATTTCAGAATATCTTTGACGGAGCAGTCAGAGAAATTGTGCTGACAGGCATATTCACTGCGGCAAATATTGCGCTCTGGATCGGCTGGTCAGGCGAGTGGCTGCAGGATATTGCGGGAGGGATCATTTTTGGATTCTTTCTTTGTGCTTCCGTATGCTCACTGAAGCAGACAGAAGCCCTCTCGCGCAGGGAGTGGGCGGGTCTTTTGACCGGCAGCTACTGCCTGGTGATCCTGCAGGGACTGATTTTCTTTCTTCCGGAGAAAATGAAAAAACCGGTTGATGTGTTCTGTTATGTGATCATGTATGTGTTAATTCTGTTTTTCTTTTATAAGATGATCAGGGCAATCCTGCGGGACCGGAATATCGATACCGGGTTCACGCTGTCTTTTGCGGCGTTCGGCTGGACTGTAGTGAGTCTGTACATGAGTGCGGAGCCGATTTATGAACTGACCGGTCTTTTCACTACAATCATCTTTTTATTCATGCTGGATGCTTTTGGAAAGAAGGTGTGGGAATCATGATTTACGCGGAGAATATTCTGTTGTGCATTGCGGTTCCGTTCCTGACGGTACTGTATTTTGTCAGGGGCAGTGTCAGGAGATTTGTAGTTGCTTTTCTGCTTGGAATGGCGGTCTGTCTGGTGTCCGCGTATCTTGGCAGCTATCTCGGGATGCTTGCCGGCATGGGCGATGAGACGAAGGTATATCTGTCTCCGGTAGTGGAGGAGCTCATGAAATTCTTTCCGCTGCTTCTGTATATTCTGCTGTTTCTTCCGGCGGAGAAGGACTTTTTTCTTGCTGCGATCGGGATTGGAAGCGGGTTTGCCACGTTTGAGAACTGCTGTTACATTCTGTCGTTCGGTGCCGGCAGACTGTCGTACATCATGATCCGGGGACTGGCTGTCGGTGTGATGCACATTGTCAGTGTGCTGATGCTGGCGTTGGGTCTGGTAATGATCAGACGGTTCCGTGAGATGTCGTTCCCGGGAATATTCGGGGCGCTGTCACTATCCGTGATGTTTCACGGACTCTATAATCTGCTGGTTTCAGAAGGAGGTGTTCCGTCATACATCGGGTATGCACTGCCGCTCGTGACCGCGTTTGCATCGGTGGTTCCTTACAGATACCTGCGCGACAACGCAGGAGGTACAGCGAGGATGGGTGAAGAGGCTGATACTTAGAGTGCCTGATACAGAATAACAGATGGCCAGATAAAGAGCCGGGACATTCAATCGCGATCTCTGATCGCGCGCGAGCTGCGCAGCTCTGCGATCCGCCGGAGGCTCAACTCAGTGGGGGATTGTTACCCGTCACTGAGTTGAAACATTCGGATGTGAAATGTCACAGCTCTTTTTTTGTGCATTTTACACAAATTCCGGGTGTGAATTTTGGTGGGTAAATTGCGTCGGAGCGGGAAGTAATAAATATAGGCGTATTTTGCGTATTTATAATTCTGGTTGATAATAGATATAAGGAGATTTATTAAATGAGGCAGAAAGCAGATGAAATTATCAGGCGGATTCATACCGCAAAGAAAAGGCAGAGGGCAAGGCGCATGCGTGTGATGCTGAGCTGCGTGTGCCTGCTTCTGGTTTCACTTGTCGCTGCTATTTCCGCTTTTTCCGGTGCAGGCACCACGGCACAGACGTATTCCGTGATGGGCGCATTTCTGCTGGGACCGCAGACCGGCGGATATGTTCTGGTTGCCGTGATCGCATTTGTGATCGGGATACTGGTTGCGGAACTGGGAAGATACTTCCGGAAACGGGATCAGAAAAGCACTGAAAAGGAGCAGCCGTGAGAAACGTATGCACGGCAGTGAACCGGTAATAAACGGCAGAGAACAGGAAGATAATATATAGAAGGCACAGTTCAGCAAATAGGATGAAGATTATGAGTACGAACATCGAGAAAACGAAAAGAGGAAAGATCAGCATTATCTGTCTGGTACTGTTCGTTTTGCTCTTTCTTTTTGCCTTTGGCACTTACAGCGTAAGGGCTGAGGACACGGGAGAAAGCGCAGCGGAGAGTTCCAGCGAGCAGAGCGGCGGTTCGTCCGATGACGGCGGAAAAGCGCAGGATGCTGCGCCGGCTGCTTCGGCTGCGCCCGCGGCAAGTGAACCCGCGGCTCCAGCTCCGAAGGCAAGTGAACCCGCGGCTCCAGCTCCGAAGGCAAGCGAGCCTGCGGCATCAGCTGCTCCGGCGGCAAGTGCGCCTGCGGCATCAGCTGCTCCGGCGTCAAGTGCGCCTGCGGCTTCAGCCCCGGCGTCATCAGTCCCTGCAGCGTCAGCCCCGGCGGCATCAGCGCCTGCGGCATCAGCTGCTCCGGCGGCTGCGTCATCGTCGTCTTCATCAACGACGACTGTGACGGCATCCGCGCCGGACACTGCGTCAGACAGCCCCGGCGGCACCAGGGCAGGTGGATCGGAAGAAGGCTCACAGGAAGAGCCGCCGGCTGTCACGACAGAAGACATATCCTCCGCAAACAATTCCGATATCGTCGACGATGCAGCTACAGAGGCGCTGAAGGTAACGGATGGAAGTGCAGTCCTGGCAGAGGAGGTTCTGAACGGACAGGAGGATATCAACCAGCTCTGGAAGGAAGGACAGGAGTCTTTACAGACTACGTATACGAATGATGTCCAGTCTGTGACGATCACGGAAAAGTATAATTCCACAGATACGACCATCACGGATAATACGGCATCAGGCTATGTCGCGACAATGACACCGACTGAGACGACCTGGAAGATGACCGAATCAGGCAAAGACCTGAAAGCGGCCGATCAGAACAAGGTCGACAAGGCCGGTGCTAAAGTCACGTACAAAGTGACACCGAACGCGGACAATACAGCCGTGGACATTACAAAGACCACGGTCACGAAATCTGCAAACGCGATCCAGAAGGCAGTGAACGACGCGCTGAAGAAAGCGGCGGCAGATTCGGAGAAGACAATCAAATCTGTGACGATCACTGTTGCGGCCGGAACCTATAACGGCGATGTGAATATCAGCTTCAACAACGTCCAGGAACTGGTTCTGGGAGCCAACAAGGATTTCACGCTTTACATTCTCGGGGAAGGTTCCTATGAAGCTCCCGGGAAGAAAACGGATGTCATCGACAAGTCGACGATCGGGCCCACCGGGGGAACGGGCGTCGTACTGAACGGCAATCTCTCGATTGATGACATTAACGTAGTGATCGCCGGCATCTATTTATCGACGCTGAAGAAAGTCAGCGTTCTCGGTGATGAGATCAATACGGCGATTTACGGAACGACAGGTGCGGATACAGTCAACGCCGTCGTATCAGGAAAAGAGAGTACCCTGTCGATTGATACCGGAGGAGGCACGGACAAAGTGTCCCTGACCACCCAGTACAGTGGAATGGACGCAGGGTCAAATTTCGGCAATGTCGTAACAATCGATACGGGCGACGGAGCCGACCGTGTGACACTGACACACCAGACCGGTGTGCTGCAGGGCACAATCCTGACAGGGGGCGGCAATGATTCCGTTGCCATGACCAGCGGCGTGAATGCAGCCCGCTCTTATCAGAAGGACGGCAAGACAGTCAAGTCGTCTCTGAAGGTAGATCTCGGAGCGGGCAATGACTCTGTCACAGTCAATGCCAACCTCGGAAAAGCATTCGAAAAGATGCAGTTTTTCGGCGGCACCGGACTGGACAAGCTGGCAGGCAAATATGAACAGACAGATGTGACACAGACTTTGGGACAGAGCGGCAATGAGGGACTCAGCGCCAGCATTACTGATTCAGGGTTTGACAGCGTATCTCTTGTCGGAGATCTGAAGAAGGACGGAAAGATTTCCAATGAGATCAAGAGCCCGCTGGCAGGCATCATCTGTCAGGCACTGGAGAATTACTTCGGTTATGTGCAGATGCTGTGGGGAACGGCAAAAGCTGAGGATACAGCGGCACAGATCGATCTTGTCGGTTTCAATGCGATGACCGACTCTCTGCAGAACAAGCCTACGGTAGAGCTGAATAAGCTGGAATTTGAACAAGGCAAATCTCCGAGCTCATTTACCAATTATACTTACACCGGCAAGCTGAAAGACAGCAGCGGAAATCTGATCCCGCTGACAGCGGACTGGAGCAGGTATACGGTTGTTCTGACCAATCTGACGCTGGGCGAAAAGAAGGAAAGCGTCCGGCTTGGGTACATTAAAATACCTTCCGTAAACCTGGTGGTTCAGGGCAGCCACATTGAGGTGGGCAGTGCGGTACAGGCTGCTTCCATCAATATCAAGGCGAATGACAACGACACGATGTTCGACCTGATGCCCCCGAAACCCACGACGGATCCCGCTACGGGAGAACCTACCGGACCAGGAACGGGTACAGGCACGGGAACAGGAACCGGAACAGGAACCGGTACAGGCACAGGTACGGGAACAGGAACCGGTACAGGCACAGGTACGGGAGTGCAGACAAACACGAAGAGCGCTTTCTCTGGAAGCCTGTTCGATTTCGAGGCATCCGCGGAAATCATCGTGGAAGCAGCCGGCTCTCTGACAGCGCTTTCCGGTGATGTCACCCTGTCATCCGTCATCGACCAGAACCGCAGCCTGATCGACCTCTTCGGCGACGCGCTGGCGGGAATCAATGTGATCAATGTCAAGGTCGGAAATGCGGATATCATCGTCAAGGGTAAAATCACGGCGCGGAATAACGTCAACCTCACGGCCAAAGCTAACGTGACCATCAAGGCGAGCAACTCGGTTCTGGCGAGCGCCTTTGTCCCGCTGGCGGTTGTGGTCTCCGTGACCGACGTCAACATTGATATCAAGGACAACGCCGTGATTGTGGCGGAATGCGGAAGCGTGAAGGCAAACGCGGATTCAAAGGTTTCCCTGATCGCTGAGGCCACCACCGGCAAGCTGCCGATCTCACTGGCAGTTGCTGTCGGCGTAAATGACGCGCACGTCAAGATGTCCGGAAACAGCAAGATTAATGCAAACCAGGATGTGGAACTGGTATCAGGCGCAATCACTTCTGTTGAGGCGAAGGCAAACAGAGGCGCCCTCGCCGGAAATGTCAGCGTTTATATTACGGCGGAAGTCGTTGTCCAGAATGCATCCGCAGAGGTCACCGATCAGGCGGCCATCACGGCGGGAGGCAATGTAAAGGTTTCCTCCACCGCGAATCAGAATGCCATGGCGGTTGCCAGCAGCGCGAAGAACGACAACGGGGCAGGCGCCGGCGGCGGCACGTCCACAAAGTCCGGCATGGATGGCATCAAGGGCATGTTCGGCGACATTGCAGCAGTATTTGCAGCAAACGCAAAGGGCGCGATCGCTGATCTTCTGAACGGCATCGGCCAGAAATTCGGCGGAAAGACCTACAAGATCAACACAGCAAAAACCGAGAACGGCGCCGTTACGGCTCCGACTTCGGCCAACGCCCATGAAATTGCCGCCTCGGAGAAATTTGAGGAGGGCGTTACTTACTATACCTGCGATTCAGCAGGAAGATATACACAGGCAACTGTCAGTCCGGGCGCTGAAATGCCGAAGAAACCGGTTTATTACGTAAAGACGGAACCGGTTAAATTTACCGTCACCCCGGATAAGGGCTACACGGTCGAAAAAATCGAGATCAAGTACCTGTTGTCAGGATCTGACAGTTATAAGACCTTCTACTGGATGCCGGGATCTGCGTATGGAATCGCTTCCGGCGGAGACGGAAACTACACCTTCCAGATGCCTGAGGCAGAGGTCACGATTACTGTCAAGTTCAAAGAGGGAAGCGGTAATGACGGAAACGGCGGCGACGGCACGGATATCAATATCTCCGACCTGCTCGACGAGTCCCTTGATTCTGCGCAGGAAGATGACGACGAGATCGTGACGGAAGATTCCACCAAGACTGACCCTGCTCCATTGGATATTACCGTGAAGTACGGCGACGGCGCTTACGCAAAAGTGGATCAGGAGGAAGAAGGCGGAATATTCCGCACGGATACCACTTATTATCTGAAGAACGATGACAATTATACGCGGCTTGATAATGTGAGCGAAGGCGACACGATGGACTCTGAAAAAGAGTACTATGTGCGCACGGGCGGCGTTATGCTGGAGGTCGGCAAGGTAGATGCCGGCAAGAAGATCAATGTCATTGTGAGCCCGGCCAAAAACAAGGTCGTGAAGACCGTTACGGCCACCTATAAGACGATGTACGTCCCGGCCTCCGGACATATCGCCGACGGAGTGGATTATTATCTTCTGATTGACGGCGATTACGTAAAACAGGATGACAACGCATCGCTTGATTCCAAAAACACCTATTATGTCCTGGATCAGGCGAATCAGCGCGAAGTGGTTGATATCATCGAGAAAGTGGATGGAAAATACATCTACAAGATTCCGCACGGAGTCACCTGGAACGCGATGGAAGGCGGCTGGTCAATTATTTTTAGCGCCGAATTCGGTGATCCGGATCCGACCGCTCAGAGTGAACAGACGGCAGCCGGATCGGAAGCACAGACCGCTCAGTCAGCGGGCGCGCTGGCAGCCGGCGTGAACATCAACAATAACAAAGCAGAGATTTCCACGACCGGAAAGATCAAGGCAGGCGGCGTCGTCACAGTGAACGCGGACGCCTCTGCGATTGCTGCCATCAAGGCGGACGGAACCGCGGTCGGACCGGATGCCAGGAACGAAGATAAGGATCCGGAAGAAAGGCCGGAAGTCAATTCCCAGACAGCGGCGCAGACGATCATTCCGTATACCGTCTATATCGAGCCCGCAAAAGGCGTGTCCCTGATGCAGGTGGGCGGCTCAGACGCGGCGAAAGGAATCTTTGTATTCCAGGCGATTTCTCTCGACCCGACCTTTGAAGACGGAGAAGGAAAGGTCACCTTCAAATACACCAAAGCAGACGGTACCGCAGGAACCGGAACCGCCGCTTATGACGATTCCAACGGACGTTATACCGTGGACCTCTCCGCGCTGGAGATCAAGTCCGGCACACAGGTCAGCATCACGGCAGTCAGCCTTGACGCAGGTATGCCGATCGAGGGAGAATATCTCGTCGCCAATACAATGGTAATCCATAGTACTCAGAGCGGAACCATCACCCATGCCAGCGGCAAACCCGGCAGCGCGGTTTACGCGTTCAAGGTGACACCGGCAGTCGGCTATGCGGTGAAGGGTAAAGCGGACGAGAATGATTCCGGCAGTCCGTGGATTAAGTATATTAAACAGACAAAGAGTGGCGCAGGCACTACGGAAGAGGAAGTCAAGATCGCTCTCACTTCCGACAGCAGCGGCAACTATTTCTTCAAGATCGCGGATCTGGAAGGCCTGAAGGAGGGCTCTCAGATCGAGATCGGCGCGGAATTTGATATCAATAACATTGAGATCAAGACCCAGATCCTGCAGGCGGGAACGCCTGTTGCAGAAGGCGGACAGATTCCGGGCGAGATCAAGATCACGGAGGGCCAGTCGGCCGGAGAAGGAACGAAGGCACAGGAAGGCAAAAAAGTCTCCTTCACGGTCACAACGAATGATAACAATAACAGCAGCGCGTCCAGCCAGTACGCGAAAGCGTACATCAGTTACACGCTGGACGGACAGGATATCAAGAAGGAACTGGAAGCCAAGGACGGCACCTATTCCTTCACGATGCCGAATGCGGAAGTCACCATTATCGCGGACTTCTTCAATCAGTCGATCGCACTGTCCGCGGCTGACGACAGCGGCAGTCCGTGTACAGATGTACAGCTTTCCGCATCTGCCGGCGCCGTTGGTCAGGAGATCACCGTCTCCCTCACGGACGAGGCAGTCAAGGCCGGCAAGAAGATCACAAACTTTAAAGTCTCGTACCAGAAAGAAAACCCGGACGGAGATCCTTATGTGGATACGCATGCCGCGATCTTCAGCGAAGGCGCGTGGAGATTTAAGATTCCGTCAAAGATCAGGCTGGGCACAGATGAATATTATCTGGACACGGATGTGATCAACATCACCGTCATCCCGGTCATCGCAGACAAGGGCATTACGGTGAAGACCAGCCCGACAACCAACGGATCGGTAACCCTTTCCAACGACTTTGCGGACAAGGGCGAGGCATATTCCTTTACCGTCAAGCCGAACAGCGGTTACAAGGTCAGCAGCGTCACCGTGACACTCACCTCTTCAGATAAGAAGAAATCCAAAAAGGTCACAGCGACGGGAAGCGGCGAGACCTATTTCGTCAACCTTCCGGATGATGAGGCATTTGCATCCGGAGCAACGGCTGATATCAACGTCATCTTCACACCGGGCGTGCAGCCCGGCAGCGGAGCCGGCAAGAACGGCAGACAGACCGTTTCTGCGGGTGTATCCGTAGCGGTCGGCGTTGTGATTAACAAGAACTACGCAATCGTAGAGAATGCCGAGATCGAGGCGGCCGGGCTGAAGGTCACCGCGAGCGGCACAACAACGAACAAGACAGAGGCCCTGGCGGGATTCTCCGCGGGTCAGATCGGCATCGGCGGCGCGGTTGCCGTCCAGGTCGACACGGTTAAGACAGACGCGGTCGTAAAAGACACGGCGCATGTGACACTCACGGGCGGACCGCTGAATGTTACAGCGGCCAATACCGTTAAGCTGGACACCAAGGCGAGCGCCAAAGGCGCGGCGAAGTCAGAAAACGCCGGCGTGGGCGCAGGCATCGCAATCTCTGTTTCCGGTATTGAAACAATGGCAGAGATTGAAGATGAAAAAACAGCTCCGGTAATCAGACTCAAAGACAATGCGAAGCTTACCGAAATCAAGGTCACGGCATCAACGACAGACACGCACACTGTCGAGGGTGTCGCGGGCGCGGCAGGCGGCATCTCCATTACCCCGGTTCTGGCGCTTGACGTGGCCGGAACAGAAACGAACGCGCACATCGGAAAAGGCACTTCGATGCTGATCTGCGCGGGCAATGCAGATGTCACGGCTAACAGCGACATATTCAGACAGCTGGCGGCAAATGCCGCGGCTGCAGGAGACAGCGTCGGCGTGGGCGGATCCTTTACGGTATCCGTGCTGAACGACAGCACGAAATCCCGCCTGTCCCGCAGTCTCACGGCGAAGAACATCAATGTCAGCACGAAGGCAAAGAACCGGATGAAGGGAACCTCACGGGCAAGCGCGAACGGCGCGACCTCCAATAAAAAATCCGGCCCTTCCGGATCTGGCGGATCGGACGACGGCTCGGGGTCGTCTGACGGTGAATCGGGGGCGGACAAGCAATCTGACGGCATATTAGGTACGGCCGGCAAGCTGGCCGGACATGTCAATGCCGGCGGCACATCACCTTCGGCGATGAGTCAGGCCTCCAATAACAGACAGAGCACTTCCACATCGGAAGGCGGCATCGAAGTGGCTGCTGCCCTTGCCCTGAACATTCAGAGCATTGAGGCAGAGGCTGTGATTGACGACGGCCTTACCATTGAAGCGGCAGACGGCGAGGGAACAGGCAAGCTCACCGTCATCTCCCAGACTTATAATGAAGCAATCCTGAACGCAAACGGCAGCGCGAGCAAGGGCAAGGTCGGTGTCGGCGTGGCGGTCTCGATCAATGTTGTGGATTATGACAACAATGCGATCGTCGGAGATTCCAACGTCACCGCAGATATCATGACTGTGGAAGCAGGCATGATTCCGGAGACAACGGCGTCGCCGAGTGCTGTCAGCATTCCGGACAAGAGCAAAGGCTGGCTCATGGATCTGCTGGAGAATGCGCTCAAGGATCTGATCCTTGATATCGCGAAAAGCGCGGGTCTTGCGGATCTCTTCGGAGAGAGCAGCGCAGACGTGCTTGCGAAGCAGCTTACCGATGCGGTTAAAGTGGCGAAAGATCAGCTGCTGAAGGGCACAGGATTTGAAAACTTCCTGAATTCGAATCCGGTCGAGCAGCTGCAGAAGAACGTGCAGGCGTTCCTGTCACTCTTCCTGGATTTCCCGAACAGAATGAACGCAGAGCTCAACAAGCTGTTCCCGGGAGAAGGAAAAGATGCCCTGACTCGCATCAAAGAAGCATCTCTGAAATATCTCAAGACTGAGGCTTGGCCGGTTATTATGAACGCGATCCTGGTCAATGTAACCGCGATCGTGAATCCGGTCCTGCAGGATTTCCTCAATCCGACAGGATCCGGCGGAGATACCGATGAACAGAGCCGTGTCGGAGCAGTGCTTAAAAAGGCATTCCTGGATGAGCCAAACGGCATTCTGATTGCGGCCAGAGATAAGATTGAGAAAGATATTCTCGACCTGATCAGCAAAGAACTCGGCACAAGACTTACTGTAGATAAACAAAAGACCGTTCAGGAAAATCTGAAAGAAAACATGAGGCTGGCACTGAAGGCCGTATTTGACAAAGTCGGAAATACGCTGACAGACGGCATCTGCAACATCACGGAATTCAAGAATTTCCTGAAAGGACCGATCAAAGACACACTGCTGAAGAACCTGAAGGACGCTGCCTCCGCAATGGGCAGGGCCCTTACGAATGCTGCCCTGGACGAGATCACCGGCATCCTCGGCGCAAAGGCGACAGTCGATAAAACATATGGACATAAGTTTACGACACAGGCAATCGCAGGGGCGAGCGGACAGAAGGTCGCAATCGCAGGCGCGGTCGCGATCGCAGTGATCCACGGCGACACCGGCGCGGTGATCAAGGGAGCGGATACAGCATCCGCGAACTATGTAACAGTTACCAAAGATCTCACCATCAAAGCAGAGGGAGATCATGTAGAAAAGACGACCGCATCGGCGGCGGAAGACAGCAAGGGCGAGGCGGACGCAAACCTTAACGCGGGCGCGTCCCAGCAGACAGCGGGCACAGGAACGGAAGCATCCGTTGATAAATCCATCTCCAACGCGGTATTCAACGTGGGCAAGGGCGGAAGCATTTCCGTATCCGGGCGCAGCGTGGATATCACACCGGACGATGACATGCGGCTGAAGTCAGTCTCTGTTACCTATACAAAGCCTGACAAGACAAAAGCAACCATTCAGCTGGCGACGATCGCGGCAGGCACTCCGTTTATCGTACCGCAGACAAAGCCGGACGGCGACAGCTACACGGAAACAAGTTATCTGATCAATAACCTCGGCGGAAGGGCCGTCACAGTGCTGACCGGATCGGATCTGGAATATTTCATTACCTTTATCAGTAAGAACTCCGTCAGCAAAAACGTGGTTGACCTGATCTGGACCGGAGAAGGTTCCGGAACGATCACCCAGACGCCGAACCAGAATTCGAATCCGGAGTCCGGAAAAGGCAGCTCAGGTGCTGACGACTCCGTCGGGAAAGACGTGACCTGGAAGAAGGAATACCTGACCGTCAAGGTCACACCGGAAAAAGGACACCGCGTCAAAGAAGGCTATATTGATTATGTGTTCACGAAGGAAAACGGAGAAGACGGCAAATTCAGCGCCAAGCTGTCAGAAAACATGCTGCAGAAAGGCCATGATATCTCCGTGATCACATGCAGTGACGGCCGCATCATGGTGCAGTTCGCCTCCAACGATAGCAGCGCATGGTTCTGGATCAAGAAAGGTACCAGTGTTGAAGCGAAAGCTGAATTCATCGGCGACTACAAGATCATTGTTGTACAGGGCGGAACGCAGAACGGAACCGGTGTACAGGACATCAACTTCAACCAGAATGCTGATGCCACAGGTTTCAAAGCTGACAAGAGCAAAATCGAAGTCAACAGCGACGGAACCGCAACCAATACCTACGACATCAGGCCGGATACAAACGGACCATCCTTCGGAACTGTCAAGATCATGGATCTGGCAGCAGAGCAGGATCCGTCAGACGACCACACACCAAACGCTGTGCAGTACGCGGCGTATGAAGACCGTGTGGCTGTCAGTGTACTTCCGGCGAAGGGGTACAGGCTGCACATGCTTCTGATGGCTTACAAGCCGGAGGGAGAATCCGAGTTCAGGCGCCAGCAGATCGTGACAGTGGATGAGTCCATTATCGATCCGGCCGGCGGAACGACGTATATCTTCTACATGCCGAAGGCAGACGTAAGACTTGTGGCAGTCCTGCTCAAGAACGAGTCTGATGAGGATGAGACGCCGCAGGAAGAACAGAAGAAGACGGCGGGCGGCAAGACCGTCGGCGTCGGCGCGGCATTTGCCATGACCCTGAGTCATGTTAATGTCGAGTCCGGTATCGGCAAGAACCGCACGGTGACTGCGGGCACGGCGGAGATCCGCAGCAAGTCCACGCACAACGTGCAGACAGCAGGCGCGGCGGGAACCGACCCGCTCGCGGGCGCATCCAACTCCAACAAGACAGAAACAACGAAGGACATCTCGGTAGATGCCGGGGCGTCACTCACTATCACAAAAGATAAAGTGACCGCAGAGGTGGGCAGCGGCACGACGCTCACGATCGGCGGCGATGACACCATCGCGGCAGATCCCGCAGATCCCGCTTCCGCACTGGTCAGCTTCCTGCTTTCCGCAGAGCAGAGCGGCAAGACCGTGACGAAGTCCAGCGCATTTGCGGCGGGCAAGTCCACTGCGGTCGGCGCGAGCGTCACAGTCAACATTGCCAACTCCGACGTAAAGGCGATTCTGGACGGCGCTGTCAGCGCGGACGGCGCGGCAGTGATCCGGGCAAATGCCTTTAATCAGGACAACAGTGAGGCGCTGGCAACAGCTATCGGCGCGGATCTTGACCGCTATCTCAACAAGTTCTCCACCGGCGTGGAAAACATTGAGACCAAAGCAAACAAGCTGCTCGCAGGCGATTATTTCAGCAATGACGGTCAGAAGCGCGGCGCGGGTGACGGCACAAGCGGCAACAAGACGAAAGACGGCATCAACAAAGAACTGAATGACAACAAAGAAGAAGGCGGCGGCACAAGTGATAAGGCCTCCCTTTCCAGCAATGTTCTCAAGAGCCAGAATGTAACCATTCCGGGCGTGAACAATGCTGCGACAGACAAGGGTAACGAAGGCATCGAGGTGGCCGGCGAAAACAGCGGCCAGAACCTCAAAGACAACAAGCAGACCAACGGCAATGAGCAGACCGATGACAATGAGCAGAACGACGGCAAGAAGCGCGGCGCCAAGGCCGGCGAGAGCGGCAGCGAAGGCGGCGATGATGGCGGAAGCAAGTTCCAGGTCGCGGCGGCTGTCGGACTGAATATCACAAACCATAAGGCAAACATCACCGTAAACGGCAATCTCAAAGCCGCTTCGATCGATGTCAGCGCGCTGAACCGCGGCAACTTCCTGACGAAGGGCACCGGCATTGCCATGAGCCTCGCAAGGAACGCTAACTCCATCGCGGCAGGAGTGGCGGTCAGCGTCGACAGGAATGAGAGCATCGTTGAGATCAACGGAAACCTCATTGCGGTCGACAGGCTCGGCGAGAAGGGCGACGTCAGCGTAACCGCGAAGACGACCCAGAATATGGACGGCACCTACCGCGGTCTCCTGGCGGCGCAGGCACTGGCCGGCGCGGTCAGCGGCGCAGGCGGCACGGTCTCCATCGCCGGTTCGATTGTAGTCGTTGTAGTCAACGCCAAGACAGCGGTCAAGATCAACAAGGACAACAACAAGGCAGTCACAGTCGAAGGCGCGAAGATCTCCATGGAGGCGTATGACAAGACCAAGCTGGCAGTCAGATCCGGCGGCGTCAGCATCTCCAAGGGATCCAAGGTCGGCGTCGGCGCGGCGTTCGCGCTCATCTACGCGAACGACAAGGTTGACGTTTACGTCGGCGACGGCACAGTGATCCGGGGCGAGAGCCTGGAGATCAACGCGGAGAAAGCCCGCGTGGACTTCAGCGACTACAGCTTCGCGCTCGGCGTACAGAACTTTATCACCGATACTTCGGATCTGCCGGCAACAGAAAAGGCAAATGCGAAGAAGGGATTTATCAACCTCGACAGAGACAAGACCAAAGAGAACTCCAGCTATACTATCGACATCAACATCACGACAGCAGACGCGCTGGCGCTGGTTGACGCGCTGAACGTTCTCTCCTCAACCAACTATTATCTGGAAGCAGTTGCGGGATCGATCATGGGAAGCCAGGGTCAGTCCACAGCATCTGTCGCCGGATCTGTTGCGATGCTGTTCTTCCGCAACACGGTCAACGCGAACATCGGAAACAACGTGACAATCGACCTGACCGGAAGCACTTACGAGACATGGAAAGACAGCAAGAACAACGTCTGGTACATCCGCGGAGATGACGTCTATGTACTCGGCGGAAACGGCATGCTGCAGGATGCAGGCTTCAAGAAAGACGTGCTCGGCGGCGCGGCGAAGATCGAAGCTGCAGTGGCGGCTATCCAGGCGGCGGAGCAGGCGGGTGAGACTGCTTCGGATGAAGACAGAATCACAGCCGGCAACTTCCGGACAGAAACCATCGACGGCGCGGATTATATGGTCTACACCGTCGGCAAGAGAAGCTTCTATGTATATAAGGTGGATTCTCCATTCGGAAGAGAGTACCGCGTCTACGAAAAGACCGAAGACGGCAAGAACGTGCTGAGCGATGTCACCTGGTCTATGCTTACCGCATACAGCACCGGTGAAACGATTACCCGCGGCATGATGCTCCGCGCGTTTGAAGACGCGAACATCCGCATCATCGCAGGTTCTGTCAGCGCGGCACCTTCCAAGGCAGGCGTCGGTCTTACCATCGCCTTCCTTCAGAACGAAGACGAGATCAAATCCACAGTCGGCAGCAGCACCGCGATCAATGTCGGCATCGCTGAAAACGCGGCCGGCGGCGGCTATGACCAGACCGCGGAGTTTAAGGCAAACGTCCTCGTGGTCACGGTAGCGGCATCGATTTCCACAGGAAGCGATTCCAAATTCACCCTTGGCGGCGCGTTCAACGTTGTGGCGGCGGACAACACCGCAAAGACAACGGTTGGAAGCAATACTTCGATCAAAGCAAAAGACGATGTTACGATTAAGAGTGCTGTCGACACCGACATCATTCTCGTCTCCCTGTCCGCTTCCGGCGGTACGGGCAAGGTTGCTGTCGGCGCGACGGTGGCAGTGGTCATCGATAATGCCGACGCACAGACACTGATCGGCAGCAAAGCCGCGCTGGAGAGCACGGCAGGCAGCATCACCGTCGAGAGTGACAATTACGAAAATCTCATCAATGTACTTGCATCCGCGTCTGCAGCGCCGAGCGGCGACGCCGCGGCAGCAGGTACCGTTGGCGTGCTTGTTTCCAAAACAAACGCGCTGGTTGATATTGCAGAAGGTGCATCCTTAAAGGCTAAGAAGGATGTGAACATCCTGACCGGCACATCGTCACAGCTGATCGAGGCGGCCATCGCGGTCAGCATCGGCGGCAAGACGGCGGCAGTCGGCGCGACAGTTGTCGTCAACGTCCTCAGCCGCAGGGCTTACGTGATCGTTCATGACGGTGTGACAGTCACGGCAGAAGATGGAAACGTACTGATCCAGTCCACGGGCGCAGATACCAATGTGATCGTCGGCCTGGCAGCGGCGGCAACAACAGGCGTCGGCATTTCCGGCACGATTCCGGTATTTGTATCCAACACCGATATCCAGACCGTCATCGGCGACGCGGCAATCGAAAAGAAAGCAGGCGCAGGTGAGATCACACAGACCGGATCGGGCGATCCGATTCAGATCACAGCCGGCGATACAGTCGGTATCTTCAGTGATCTCGACACGAAGAACTACCTGTTCGCGGGCGGCATTACCATCTCCTCCGGACAGGCGGGCGTCGGCGCGACGATCGGCGTATCCGTACTGAACAGCAACGTGAGAACAGAAGTCGCGGGCAATGCGGTCATCTTCGGAGCAGCAGCCGCAGGCGGCGCGGGACTGACCGCACCGGGCAGTGAGAAGGAGAAGAAACGCAGAGGCGTACATGTCGGCGCGACGACAAAAGACACGACAGTCATGGCGGGTGTATCCGCATCGGCAGGCGCAAACGTCGCCGTCGGCGGAACCGTCACCACACTGGTGGTCAAGAACAGAAGCAGGGCACATGTCAGCAAGGGCGCGAAGATCACGGCCGGCACAGATGAAAGCGGGTCTGGCTCGGCGTCCGGTACGGATGGCTCAGACGGCAGTACGGAAGCCACAGAGATTCCGGACGTGAATATCGACATCTTTGCATCGGATGATTCGCTCATCTTCGGCTTTGCCGGAGCGCTTGCGGCGGCCCAGACAGCGGGCGTCGGCGCGACGATCGCGACGATCGTATTCGGCAAAACCGTAGAGGCAATCGTCGACAACGGATGTGAACTCGACGCACATGATTCCGTCAAAGTCGGCACAGACGATCAGAGCAAACTGATTCTTCTGGCACTCGGCTTCGCAGGCGGCGGCACGGTCGGCGTGGCAGGCGATGTAAACGCGCTGATCTACTCTGACACCACCACATCATCCCTCGGCGGCACAGTACGCGCAGGAAAGAACGTGGAAGTCACCGCGAACTCTGACAATACACTGGTCAACATCGCGGTCGGCGTTGCGGTCGGCGGAACAGCCGGCGTATCGGCTGTGGCAGTCGTCACCTATTTCCAGGGACAGACGACGGCAGAAATCCTTGACGGAGCAAAGATCGGCACCGCAGACAATAAGATCGGCGGCGGTGTCAGCGTGAAAGCATCCTCCACCGAGCTGGTGACAGCAGACGCGGCCGGTGCTTCCGGCGGCGGAACAGCCGGCGTGGGCGGCACGGTCGACGTGATCATCACAAAGCTCAGCACAAAAGCAAAGACCGGAAGCAGCGTTGAAATCTATGCGGACGGCGATGTTAAAATTGAAGCAATCGACAGATATGACCTGATCGCAATCGTCGCGACAGCGGCGGTCGGCGGCACGGCCGGCGTAGGCGTGACCGCACTGGTCAGCGTCAGCCTTGGCGACGTCTCGGCAAGCATCGGAACAGCAAATATTATCGAGGCAAATAATGTCGAAGTCAAAGCAAATGATGACCGCAGGATTATTGACGCGGCGGCAACCGTCGCAGGCGGCGGCGTGGCAGGCGTCGGCGCTACCGTAACGGTCGTCGTTGCAGGCAGCAAGATGTCGCAGGATGCGCACGATACCCTCTACGGCATTCATGAGATCGACGGCGTCAAGTACAAACTCTATGAGTATTATGAAGGCGCCGTGAAATTCGAAGATGTTGAATACGATGTCTACGAATACAAGATCAAAGACAAGCCAAGTCTTATCCTGTACGAGCGCGATGGCGTCTATTACCAGTATGACGGCAAAGATCTGACGGAATTTGAGATTCCAGATAAAGACTGTCTGCTGCTGAAGACCATCACATTGTACAAAGACGAAGCAACCGGTAAATATTACGAGTATGTAGACGACCCGGACAACAAAGAGAATGAGCACAAGAAGGTTCTCAGAGCATACGGCGGCACGGTCGTTGAAGAGAATCTGACACCGGAATGCATGGATCCGGGCACACAGCTGAACGCAGCGTTTGATACCGAAAACGGTGTAAACAAAGCTGCGGCAGACTACAAGCCGGACGCAGACGAATTCAATCAGTCACTCGAGGGCGACGGCAGCAGACCGGGCGCCGAGGACTACGGCGAGTATGGCCAGGGCGGCACAGCGAGCGAAGCGCCAGGCCATGCACAGCTGTACACAATGGTTCCCGAAAAAGAACTGTACGTTAAGAACGGCGAGGACTACGAGTGGTTTAACCCGGATTACAAAGTTCCCGAAAATGATGAAAACGCGCAGGCTGCATGGCAGGCGCTTCTGGAGGCACAGAAGTATCTCCGCTACGAAGATGCAGACGGTGCCTACGGCGAAGACGGCAAGAAGATTTCTGAAGACAGCACTTATGACGGCAAGCGGTATACTTACTACGAACTGCCGGAGTACGTGCAGCACAGTTCGGGCAGATATATCCCGTACAATGAGAGTACGGCAACGCCGGATCAGGTAAACAAACAGAAATACTGGTATGACAAGGGTACCGATAGCTATTATGCAGAGCTGTACACCATCGTTCCCGAAAGAGAACTGTATCTGCCGGATGGGGATAACTACGTGTGGTTTAACCCGGATGTCACGGTCCCCAAGGACAAAGATAGCCGGGCGAGATGGCAGAATATTCTGGCGGCACAGAAATATCTCCGGTACGAGGATGAAAACGGTGCCTACGACGAAGAAGGAAAGAAGATCAAAGCAAACAGCAGTTACGACGGCATCCGTTATTCCTTCTATGCAATGCCGGAGTACGTTCAGCACAATTCCGGCAGATATATCCCGTACAATGAAAGTACAGCAATGCCGGATCGGATAAATGCGCAGAAATATTACTATGATCCGGATACCGACACCTATCTGGCAGCAACTACGACCTATGATCCGACAGCTTTCGACAACACGGCAAACGGCAGCGGCACAAGCTATGCGGGACAGCCGATCGGCAATCTCAAGGATTCGATCAGTGCAGTCATCGGCAGCGGCAGCAGGGTGACCGCGGCGGGCAAGATCGATGTGATCAGCACAGACGTGCTTAATACGCTCGTGATCTCCGGCACCGTGGCGGTCGGCGGAACAGCAGGCGTCGGCGTCGGCGTCAGCGTGGCAGTTCTCCACTCCAACGTGCAGGCGCGCGTGGATGAAGGAGCGACGCTTTCGGCAGGCGGAGACATCACTGTGAGAGCTTCTTCCGGATCCGGAAATGTGGATACGGACGAGCAGGTCGGAAGACTCGGCGACATGGCCGACGACAGTGACAACAACCCGCTGTCTTCGGAAACGATCAAAGGCAGCAATGAAAAGGCGGATAAGGATGTCGCCAACGCTGAAAAGACCGACAACAGCGCGGCAGAAGATACGCAGACTGATTCTTCCGGTGAAGGTACCGGGCAGACCGGCGGCGAAGGTACCGGACAGACCGGCGGCGAAGGTGATTCCTCCGGCGAAGGCATCGGACAGACTGGCGGCGAAGGTGATTCCTCCGGCAGCGACACTGAGCAGCCGGCACCGAAGAAATCTACGATCCGCATGATCGCGGTTGCGGCAGCCGGCGGTATGGTAGGCGTGGCTGTCAACGTGGCGGTCCTGATGGTCTACTCAGACGTACAGGCCGTTATGAAAGGCAATGTGGCAGCGGCGCAGCAGGGCGCGGCAGCTGCACAGAAGCTGAATGTAGAAGCAAACATGGATTTCGGAACCGTCCAGACGATCACCATCGGTGTAGCGGCCGGAGCGGTCGGCGTCAACGCCTCTGCAGGTGTGGCTTACTTTGAAGGCAAGGCACAGGCAGGCATCGCCGGCAGTGCGAACATCAAAGATGTCGCAAAAGAAATCAATGTAAAGACAACCGGAACGACAAACGCGTCCGTCGCAGCGGCAGCCCTTGCGGCCGGCGGCGTGGCAGTCAACGCGGGTGTCGCGCTGGCAATCAACCGCACCGACGCGGGCAGCCGCATCGAGCGGGGCGTCACGATCAATTCTCCAGATGCTGCCGTGACGGTATCACACGACGTCAGCAGCGAAGCAAAAACAATGATCATCTCCGTAGCCCTCGGCGGCGTGGCAGTCAACGCGACTGTCTCGGTGGTGACCAACAAGCTCAACGCGGTTTCTTATGTCGGTATCGATCCGGATGCGACAACGCAGGTACCGGGCACCCCGGGCAAGATAACAGCGAAATCGCTGGCAATAAATGCAACCGCGAACGGCGATACTAAGGTATTCGCAGTGGCGGCAGGCGTCGGCGGTGTGGCAGTCAACGCGCTCGTAGGCGTGGCACTCGGACACATCAAAAACATTGCTTCCCTGCAGCGGATGCAGGTAGAGCTTACCGGAGACGCAGCTGTGAAGGCGATCCTCACCGGCGAGACGGAGGTGATCTCCACCTCCATCGTCATCGGCGGCGTGGCGGTTGGCGCGTCTGTGGCAGTCGCTTACATCGGAAGCCAGAACAAGGCAATTGTCGATACGACCGGCGTTACAATGAAGGCAGGAAGCCTGGCAATTGACGCGGGTACGGCTGACAAGCCGAATAATCCGCAGGCAAACGTCCTTGGCATTACCGGCGCCGCCGGCGGCGTAGCAGTCAATGTGAACATTGGCCTCGCCCTCAATATGGGCCAAAACGAGGCACTGCTCAACGGCGGCAGCGGAACACTGGCACTGACAGACACTGCAAAGGGTCTGGCGGTCAGTGCAAACGGACGCGGACTTTCCTACGCGGCGCTTTACAGCGCGGCGGCGGGCGGCGCATCTGTCAATGTCTCTCTCGCAATCGCGATCAACAAATATCTGCAGCGGGCAGACGTGGACATGGCAGGTACGGTCACCATCCAGAACGAGGAAGGCGCGAAGGGACCGGTCAGTGTCGTATCGACACAGAACGGAGCAGGCAGCTCCAGAGACAAATACACATTCAAGTCTCTCTACAAAAAGAAGACAGAGGATGAAAGCGGAACGCAGGTCTCTCATGAAATCAAGTTTGACGATGTGATGGCGAAGGCATACCTGTTCAGCGCGGGTATCGGCCTCGCATCTGTAAACGCGAGCGCGGGCACGGCGGTTTCCGACTGCACCAACACAGCGAAGCTCAGCGTGAAGGATTTGACAGCCGGGACAGTCTCTGTCACAGGCGGCGGCAAGTCTACCGCAGATATCGATATTGACAACATCGGTTTCGGTGTAGTCTCTGTGGGTGTCCTCCTTGGATTCTCCATGGCGGAAGGCAGCTTCAATGCGGAAGCGGTAGCGAAAGGCGTCTGGAACATCGGCAGCCTGACCATTAATAACGATTTCATCTCTGACGCAAATGCTGCGGTGACACCGGCAGTGGGCGGCGTAAATGTCTCCTTCTTCAACGTCGGTGTCAACACGGCAGTTGCGTACAACGGCACAAACGTCAATACAGGCATTTCCGGCAGCGGCACAATTATAGCTGACGGCAGTGTCAGAGTGAAATCAGACGGTCAGTCACACGCGACAGCAGAAGTCAAGACACCGCAGCTCAGTCTCAGCTGTGTCAGTATTGCGGCAAATGTGACCGCAGCATTCAACCGGACTGTTCAGGAAACCTTCGTGAGAAATGTAACTCTCAATGCGGGTTCCCTTAGCGTACAGTCAGATATGAATAAGGCTGATAAGATCGTTCAAAAAGAATCAGGGCTCAACGTTGTTGACACCGAAAAATCTGTCGCCGGAGCGCTGGCGACCGTAGGCGGCGGAAACGACGGCACCGACAGCATCAGTGTCAGCTACGCCAGCGGAACCGCAAATGTGTCCGTGGCCGACTTCCACGCGAAGAACTACGCGTACACGGATAACGCAGCGATTACTCTGACAGGCAACCTCACCGTCAACAACGACAGTAAGTCCTACTCGATCGCGACAGTATCAACCGGCAGCGATCTGGGCTTCTATTCAGTCGTCATGACTACGGTGTTCGCCTTTGCGGACGGCGATTTTCGGACAGGCATCGACACGGGAAGCAAAGAAGTCAAAGCGGCAAACATCAGTGTCACAAGCACCTATGACACATACGCAGACGCACTGAGCGCCGTTGCGAGCGGAGGCGTTTCAGCAAACCTGCTGGGCGTTGGTATTAACGTAGCTCTCGCAGAGGCAGCGACAACAGCCGATACATACATTGCGGGCAGCAGCGGCGGCAAGCTCACCGTGGAAACTAAACCGGAAGGCAGTGCGACAGCAATCCGCGGCACGGTGACAGTACAGGCAACAGGAACCGGCAAGGCGTATGCGACATTCGCTGCACCAAAACTTAAGGCAAGTGTTGTAGACATTGCCATCAACGTGGTCGTAGCGGACCTCACCGGCACACAGACAGCCCGTATCGACAGTGTCGATGTGAAGGCAGGAGCGGTTACAATTGTATCGAAGTTTAATGAAAGCAAGACAGATGTTGCGGCTGAGGCTCTGCAGGGCGTCGGCGGCGAAGGCGGCTCGGGATTCAAGCTCGCCGGTCTCAGCATTGAGGCAAACACCTCCATCGCGCGGGCAAACTTTAAGTCCAACGCGACATCGGACAACGCGAAGTTTGATGTAACCGGCGCGTTCATTGTCAATTCGGCCGGCAACGCGGTATCCCATGCGGGTATCAAAGGCGGCAGCAGCGTGGAACTCTTCGGCTTCGGCCTTATGGTCACCGAATCCCAGACAGACGCGGAATTTAATGCGGAAATGACAAACTGCAGGGACATCGATGTCGGATCACTCAGCGTTACAACCGAATATCTGGCAAAGGCAAATTCCGAGACAGCCCAGGCAGTCGGCGGCGTCAAGCTGTCAGTCGTTTCGATTGATTCCAACATTTCCACGGCGACGGTCGGCGCAAAGAGCACGGCAGGCGTCAGCGGAACGGGCAGTGTGAAGACAAAGACATTTGCACAGATTCTTGCAAAGGGAAATATTAAGGCGGACGCAACGGTCTGCAAGGGTGTGACAGTCAGTGCGATTGACGTTGGTGTTAATGTCGTCCACAGCACATTAACAGCGGGGCAGAAAGCATACCTCAATATGACCGGCACGGACAGTGCGATCGGAACCAACCTGACTGTGAAGTCCCTCTTCCGCGATGAGAGCGATGGAGCAGGCAAAAACGACGGTGCGGTGGCAAATGCCATCACCGGTCCTTCGGCAGGTGGAGCCAATAAAGATATCAAAATTAATATCGTTGGCGTCGAGGTCAACTACGCGGAAGCTGCAACAAAGACCTCCAATACTGCTTATATCACCGGCGGCAAATATACTGTAGGTTCCCGCGATAAGAACGGAAGCGTCACGGGCGGTGATGTCATCGTGGATGCCAACACGCGCAGCCAGTCCAAAGCGGAGGCGACGACGGCATTCTCGATCGGCCTTGCATCCGTCGGCAGCATGAGCACCTATGCTTACACGCAGGATACCGTCAGCGCGTACATCAGCGGGGCAGATATTACCGCGCTGCGTGATGTAGACGTTACTGCTTTCGGCAACACCGATTCTAATGCAGAGTCCAAGAGCAGCGGAAACCTCGGCGTTGTCAATGTGAAATACGCAAAGGCACAATCCAGTGTGGGCTATTTTACCACGGAAGAAAATGTAGATCCTTTGACCAAACTGATTACAGGCTACACCCATACGAAGAAGACTCCGCAGAAAGTCAGCGCAGGCATCGGAGGCACAGCCGCCACGGTCATCAAAGCCGGCGGCCATGTCAATGTCGACGCAAAGAATACCGGCGGAGCGCGGGCAAAGATTGAAAAGGGGCTGGTCATTTCCGTAGCCAGTGTCGACGTTTCGATACTTCCGACTCTGAGCTACTACAATACCGATGCCTACATCAAGAACAACTCAGTCATCATCGCGGACGGCGACATCATTGTAAAAGCAAATGATGTCCTGACAGCAGACAGTAATGCAAACGGAACAACCATCGGATTTGGTGTTAAAGCGAATTATACAAAGGGTGACAATACGGTCTACACGGACAACACCGTGGAGATTGCAGGTTCCCTGACAGCAAAAGAAGGTATCAGGATCATTAATGATCCCTCTGCCACAATGAATTCAAATACACTCGCTGCCGGCGGAGGATTCTTCTCAGGTGATACCCTGGAGGCAAAGAATAAACTGTACCGCACCGGCAGGATCACGATCGCCGACGGCTCCAGGCTGACGGCTGATTACGGCGACATCGAAATCATCAATTACGGCGGTACAAAGGATACCATCACGACGAGAGCCCAGATCGATACCGGCGGCGTAGTTGACCTCGGCACAATCCGCACGGTTGTCGATGTTTACAACGATCTTGACATCATCATCGGCAGCGGCGTGAAGATCACAGACCGCTTCAACACCGTTACAATCAGAAGTGACGCATCGGTCAAAGAGATGGTAATCCGTTCCAGCTCCGATTGCTCGGGCATCGGCGTGAGACCGGATGTCAAGAACACAGTGACCAATCAGCTGTCCTCCGATATCACAATCGGAACGGCGGCAGGTTCGGAAACTGTGATCGAAGGCCGTTACGTCTACATCAAAGGCCAGATTGGCAAACTGGATGAATACATCTACGCGTACGCAAAGGGATCTGCGCTTGGCGGTAATATCGATGCAAATAATGACATCACCTCGACGATCACAGCTACTGTTACAACCGACAGGCTCACGGTGATCGGACACGATCTGACGGAAATCATTGCCGATACACAGCCTGACTATGTCAGCGGCGGCAATATCCACAGCTACTCCCGTGTCCAGCTGAATGCAATCGGCAAAGCGTATGCAACCGGAAATATTGATACCAATGTCTTTACAAAAGTCAATATCGGCAGCGGATTCACCTACAAGGGTGCTTACCTCAAAGTTGATACTGACGCTATGACGAGCAACCGCATCAACCGTGAGCGGAAGACAGGCGGATTTATCCATAAGGATGAAAAAGGCTCGAACCATTTTAACTACAGAACCGAAGACGATGAAGGAAACCCGATCATTTATGAGCAGATGGTGATGACTTCACCGAAGCTGTATCTCGGCGACGCGGCTGGCGGCATCTATGTCGATGTCAGCAGCCACGGCGGTGTCGAACCGCTTATCCGCGAGGTCGGCGTCAAGAATGAGGATCCGGTCAAATCCATTGCCGGAGATACGGTTATACTCAAAGACCTGAACAATTACCTGCCGGGCTACGCAAAACTGAACGGTAAGGTAACAGACCTGAAAGTCTATGACCAGTCGGTGATCCCGTTCGTGGTAATTACCAACCGCACGGTAAATGACGCGGCTGCCGGCAGCAAAGCCTACAACCTTGTGCTGAACAACATCAGCTTCGAGAACAAAGGCTTCGTTAATCCGAGGGTCTTCATCAATGACACAAGAACCACTGTCAAACCGCAGAATCCGGGTTATATCCCGTATCTTACGGTAACAACGGAAGGCACCGGAAACGTCGAACTAAAGGGTCTCATCCCGCTTTACAACGGCACGGCTACCTTTAAGTGGACAGGAAAAGAAGGCGGAAAACTTCTTGATGTGGAGAGAATCATGTCTCCGACAACAGAAGTGGAAGACAGCGATCCGATCCGTCCGCTCTGGGCGCATAAGCTGATTGTCAGCGGCGCGTCACAGATCGGAAACGACGCGAAGGATGAAAAAGATAATCTGGTAGAAATTCCATTCTACGTATGGATTGTGGAAGGCGCGGATGGCGCAGGTGTCATTGACGCGTCCGCCGCGGGCGACGTAGATATGGAACTCACCGCGGTCCGCATCATCCCGGTAAGCAGTCTCGACAACGTCGACAATTCCGGCGAGGACCGGCTTGAACTCGACATCACAAAGATACTGTCCGAGAACGGAAATGTGATCGTGAACATGGAGACAGGCCGCGATCTGTATACGACAGATGGCGTCGGCTCTGTGACCATCCCGATTCCGGGAACGCTCGAGTACGGCGAGGGCAAGACTGTCAAGCTGGCAAAGGACTATGTGCTGACCGGCCGCGAGATGCTTGAGACCTATCTGACCGTGTACGATCCGGTTACCGGCAACTCCACATACGAGCTGCCGAACGGAACACTTATCTACATGGATGCAGATGGCAACGTGATGCGGATCGAGGAAGGCGGCACGATCGCAGAGGTCGGCAGCTATGAGTTCCATTATGACGAAGTGGAAACAACCAAACTGAAATCCATCGACATCGGAGCAGGCATCACGATTAACCTCGAGACCGGCACGCTTGATGTTCAGAAAGAGGTCTCCTTTGAAGTGCTGCTCAGGGCAGTCAAGGCAAGCTGGCTGAGCGATAATGGCCTTTTCAGCGGCAGTGACAGTGCAGCCATTGTTATTCGCATCACATCGGATACGAATCCGGAAGTTGAACAGAGTAATAAGGGCAATAAGGAACTGGTCGAAGATTCGAACTACACGCTTTCGTATGTCGGAAAGAACGAAAAGGAAAGCACATGGGACAACAAGATCTTCTATAAGCTGACCGGCCAGACACTGAACTTCGACACATTCAGGGAAACCGATGAGAAGAATCAGATCTTCATCGCGGCTCTTGATACGAGAAAAGATGTCGATCAGGTATACTTCTACCAGATCGCGGGTCTTGTGGATGACGAAAAAAACGATGTCATCAATATGGACATGTTTAAGAACCTGATGGTTAAGGGAAGCGGAGAGGATGCTCGTGTGGAAACTGAAGACGGGAACTACCGTGTCAATCAGAGTAAGGATGCGGCGTTCTGGGGCAACGGCAGAGCAGACTACGGCGTCCAGCTGTTGAAAAAGGATAAACTGTATGTACCCCACGAAAAGGATGATCATATCGTCTCCAGATTCCTCGGCAGCACGTTCACCGTAAAAGTTTCCCACAGCGGTGATGTCTTAAGCTACGAGGTTAAGGACAGTTCCTCAAGTACTGGTTATACGACGCTGCATGTGAAAGAGACACCACTCGGATGGACGCTTGACAAACAGAACGGCGATAACCACGAAATCTACGAGAAGCTGGCAAATTACTACTGGGAGGCCGGCATTACGGCGGAGCCGCTTCTGGAAGCATGGGTCGAAGGCTATTCCACTAAACACCTTCTCGAATCCGGTGACGGCACATTTGTCTTTACCGAACCCACTTACATCGTCAGCAAGGTCAAATATAAGTGGCACGAGCTGCCGATCCAGGCCAACCAGTACAGGCTCCACATCGAGTACTATCAGCTGCAGTCAATCTCGGCTTCGATCTCCAACGAGAGAGACGTGCTGGGCGACCGCTATGCTGTCATGCAGAACGGCAAGAAGCGGTTCATCTACCCGATCCTTGACGAGGACGGAGATCCGACCGGCGAGTACGAAGAACGCTGGGAGGATGAAGAAGGCGAGCACAGCGAAAAGGTAACGATCGAGCCGCACCATGAACTCACAAATACCGGCTATTACCTGCTCAGGACAAGTACGGGCAGTGACATGACCTATACCATCGGCGGCATAACCGGTAAAATGTGCTTCAAGACCGATAAGGAGGTTGATGACGGAAAAGACGGAACCACGTACTACCATCTGTATATCGCGGATGAATCGACAGGCAGAATCCTTGACGTCTTAGAGGATCGATACGTAGGCGTGAAGACAACCGGCAGCGGCAGCAGCGCTGTGACATCGATTAATATCTTCGAGATTTCGCAGGGCGAAAAGACGGATGTCGTCTCAGTCACGGACGGTCTGTATAAGTTGGAAGTCAACGGCAGCGAAATGGAACAGTTGTGGAAGTACTCAGGAAATAATCTGACGCTTGTATACAAGTGGGAGGAGAAAGACGAATACGGCGAGCCGAGTTACCACGAACGTGGATTTTTGGGCTCATTGTATTGCGCAATCGACAACAGTGCGCAGATCTTCTACAGCCCCTTCGATAATTCGGATAGCCAGGGAGAAGATGTATTCGGTTTGTATGCGATCCAGGCAAAACAGGAGGATGGTACCTGGGGTGACTGGGAGTATACACGGCTCTACAGCACGGCACCGACGGACTTCATCAGGATAATCGATGAGTTCGTCAGTCTAAATACAGATGAGGCGCTCAATAAGCTTCTGGGTTCTGCTGAACAGACAATTACAATAAGTGATTCCAACAACATCGGCTGCTACCGGCCCTCTGAGCTTGTCAGGAGTTCGGACAGCACCGGCAGAATCAACTATTACAATTATTACGAGTCGAAAGAAACCAGCGGCAGGACGACTATCACCGGCATGGAAGACTATTACGTTTCGGTCCAGGTGACGTCCGGCAGCACATCCATCAGAGTGCTTCGGAAGGAGACTGACCATGTAATTGGACCAAACGGCAGCACATACTGGCTGACGTGGCATGCGCTGCCTGTGGAAGGTGACTGGACAGGCAATTCGGTAAGCTATACTTACGGAGAAGGGGAAGAAGCATCCACTGTCGAAGGTATCCTGTTCACGAATTCAGAAAGAATGGATCAGTTCCTCTATGTAATCAGCGGTTCATTTAGCAATGAGCCAGGGTATGGATACGGCATGGATCAGTGTTACTGGAGATATAACCCTGAGATGGAATGGATACTTGACTCTTTTGAATTCAGTTACCTGAGTAATATCTACTCCGGACTGAAGGTCGACCAGACAGCAGGTTCAGCGCTGACGATACTCACACCGATTACGTATGAGGCGAATAACACGACCTACAACCTCTATACTTACAAGAGTGATTACAACACAATCGCGAACAGAGCAGATGATTCGAGGATTGGTCAGAAGAGCGTCTACAGAATTGAATCGGGAAGCGCTGGTCAGACGATAGAGGAGATGACCGACCGCAAGCTCAGAGGCAGCAGTAAGGCTGGCGTCTACATCAAAGAGGATCCATCGACAACCCTTGTAAATACGGACCTCCAGACGAGAGAGTGGTGGATCGATGTGGTGACGGATAAATTTGATGTCACGTTCAAAGACGGTACGACAGGCTCGCTTGACTTCAACAAGAAGGAAAGCTATGTCATTCCGCTGGAAAAGGAGGCGCCGATGCGGCTCGTACTCCGCTTCGGTTCTCCGGAAGAAAAGGGACCAAACCTGACCTTCACGGGTGAGGTTACGGGTATCGAACTTCACTCAACGGAGCTGCCTTCCAACACGGTAACAACGGTGGATGACAAGGACAGCTATCAGCTGACCGAAACACTGTATCTGACCAAGAGCGGTCTGGTCGCGCAAGTCAACGAGGAGGTCAAGAATCCATACACGGGAGCAATCTTTGCTTCCAAGTTTGACGGCAAAGTCTACACATCCACCAATGTGGTGGCATCGAACCTGAAGGCTCTCGGAGCAGAAGCAGCTGCCACGGCAGCAATGATCGCAGAAAAAGAGCAGCAGATCGAAACTGTACAGAACGATGAGAACCTGACTGACAAAGAGAAGGCACAGCAGATCGCGGAACTTGAAGAAGCGATTGCAGGACTGAAAGAACTGTTTGAACAGCAGCATGCGCTGGATCCGGCCACACATCCGACAGTTAAGGTTCTCATGAACCAGCCGATACGGCCGCAGATTCTTACCGACCATATTGCGGTGGATCTGAACGGAAAATACTGGTACTACAATGAGACCATCGATGAATCCGGTGAAATAGTTACTGTCAATGTGGATTGGGACGATATCGGAACCGCTGCAGAAAATCCGAATGTTATCAAGGTGACAGGCGGAGAGGTGACAGTCATATACAACGGTATCACCTATCTCCAGACCGAACACGGAAAGGTGCAGCACAGCAACATCTATGTTGACTTCAGCGCGATGAAAAATGAAGAGATCCTGTCTCTGG
>JAFUCM010000173.1 GCA_017459675.1 Eubacterium sp. | reverse complement strand
GCAGAGAAATAGGAGGAAACAGATATGTTCAGGAGAAAGTCCGGGGATAATTCTCCGGTGCCAGATAATACAGATCAGAAGAAAAAAAGAATCCGTATCCGGCCGGTTCTGCTCAGTGCTGCGCTTGCGGCATACACCGTTTTTACGCTGCTGGATGCTTTTGTGATTCCGCGTGACATCGTTACGCTGGAATCTGTACAGGCAGCTGCGGGGAGTGAAGCGGCTGCTGAAAACACGGGCGGATCAGCGGATGCATCGACCAGTGCATCAGACACTGACAGCAGCGCAGCAGAGAAGAACGGAACTGCGGAGGAAAGCTTTGCGTCTGAATCAGAAGGCGGCGAAAGTACAGCTGATGCGGCGGAAGACGGCAGCAATTCCGGCACCGGGGACAGCACAAAGCATAAACATAAGCCGGGAGGAAAAGGCGGAAGAAGCGGCAGCGGAGGTCCGGGTTCCGGTAAAGGAAAATCCGGAAAACCGGGCAGCGGTTCCTCCTCCGGCAGTTCGTCAGGCAAGTCCGGATCAGCAGACGGTTCATCCGGCAGCGATTCGAAAGGAAACACATCCTCCGGGTCAGGCAGCACATCTGAAAACGCCGCTTCCGGCGAGGCGGCTGATGCAGAAGCTGTCTCCACCGACAGTTATCAGGCAGACGGTGTATCCATCACGCTGACAGAAAAGCGTGTCTATGATACACAGGTATATATTGCAGACATTCAGCTGGACGATCCGTCAGAACTGCTCTCGGGCCTGGCGGACAACAGCTTCGGCAGAAATCTCAGCCAGAAGACATCTGAACTGGCGGAGTCGCTTGGGGCGGTCCTGGCAATCAACGGAGACTACTACGGGTTCCGGGATACCGGTTATGTCATGCGCAACGGTTATCTGTACCGCAGTACGGCGCGAAGCGGAAGCGGCAATGAGGATCTGGTCGTCTACAGTGACGGGAGCATGGAAATTATAGATGAATCGGAAGTGACAGCGGAAGAGCTGAAGGCAAAGGGTGCCGTGCAGATCTATTCGTTCGGTCCCGGCCTGATCAGCGACGGAACCGTTGCTGTCACGGCAGGCGATGAAGTTGACCAGTCAATGAGCAGTAATCCGCGGACGGCAATCGGCATGGTCGAACCGGGACACTATATCATGGTTGTCTCCGACGGCAGAACGGATGAGAGTGCAGGCCTTTCCCTGGCGCAGCTGGCAGAAGTCATGCAGGAAGCCGGCTGCACGGAAGCTTACAATCTGGACGGCGGCGGTTCCACAACCATGTGGTTTAACGGGGAAATTGTAAACAACCCGACCGGCGGACGCGGGTCAAATGAAAGGGCGGTGAGCGATATTGTATACATCGGCAAATGATTTTATGGCAGTGAATAAAATGAAGGATCTGAGAGATACAGGTCTGAGAAATGCAGGTCTGAGAGATACAGAGCTGAGAAATGAATCGATTGAGATGAGTGGCAGGACAGGGGATGCACATGCGATGAAACAGCAGACAAAAAACCAGGCGAAACATACACTTGGCGTATATCTGGGCATTACGATATTCTGCGGTATCGTATTTCTGGTATACGATCAATTTTCGCACGGTGTGCGGTCGCCTTATATGACATTTCTGTTTGCCTGGCCGCTGGTGTTCGGCGTGCTGCCGGCACTGATCCGGATGGCGGCGAAACTGCCGGATCCGGATCTGCTCTCGAAGGATATTTATAACACCGGCGTCGGGGCAATGACATTTTCCAGTCTGCTGCGCGGGATCTTTGAGATCGCAGGAACTGCATCTGACTACCAGAAGTATCTGATGGGTGCCGGCGTCATATTTGCGGCGGCGGGGCTGCTCCTGTACGTTTTTTACCTGATACACAGAAAGCAGCAGGCGGAATAAGGTTCAGAACATCCCACGCGCTTTGTTCAGCAGGCGGAGATAGACGATTCCCACGGCCAGTGAAACAATCATTGCAAGGAGAGAAGTAATGATGCCTGCAGTGGTTAAGGCCTTTGCAGATAAGACCGTAGAGATTATATTCAGAACAAGAATGACGGCATAGAAGAGCAGGATCAGCTTCAGTGTGTCAAGACCGCGTGCCTGCACTTCCCGGTCATGTACCGATCTGGCGAGATTGAGTGTTCCGCTGACGATATAGTAGGTGACCAGGAACTGGCAGAATGTTCCGACAACGACAAACAGTCCTTCAACAAGCGGACCTTTGCCGGAAACAGCATTCTGTGCAATGTTGGCTATGATACCGACAAACAGCGCAGCCAGAGCATTTTTAAAATTGGTTTCATCTTTGGATGCACTGGAAATCCCGAGGATTGTAAGGATAAATGCTGCCAGAGCGAGTGCCGTGGAAAGGAAAAACAGTCCGCCGGAGGACATACCTGCAGCGGCAGAGGAAACGGCTGTGTTCAGCGAGCGTCCCGTTATAAACATGAGAATGGTGGCAATGACAGAAATTAAGACGGAAATCAGTGTCAGGATTTCGCCGATAAAGATTTTCTGAATGCCTTTTTGGGAATTTGTATAATCCATGAAAAAAACCTCCCGCTTCAATTATTATTCTATTAATTATCCACTGAACAGAAACCAAAGTCAACCAGACGAATTCTAAAACGGGACGGTAATGAAGGCAGAAGAAGCGACGAATTTCTTGACATTTTTACAGGCAGTCTATAAATTAGGGAGACAGGGGGCGGTTCTCTGTCTCCTTTTTGTGAGCACTGTGAGCACAGGAAAAATGCGGAATCGTTTTCTCCGGCTTTGCATAATTGCGCAGGCGATTCCGACGAAATCATTTATAAGAACATCTTAGAAAAGGAAACCGACATGAAACAGCTTTCATTTAACCGCGACACGCATTACGTCGCATCCGCAGATCTGATGAATACCGTCAACATTGCCATTGCGCTGCAGAAGCCGCTGCTGGTCAAGGGCGAGCCGGGCACCGGCAAGACGATGCTTGCGCAGGCCGTTGCCGACGCACTTGGCAAGAAGCTGATCATCTGGAATATCAAATCCACGACAAAAGCGCAGGACGGTCTGTACGTCTATGACGTTGTACAGCGTCTCTATGACAGCCAGTTCGGCAATGCGGGAGTCGACGACATCGCCAGCTATATCAAGTTCGGAAAACTCGGCGAGGCATTCCAGTCTGATGAACAGGTCGTTCTGCTGATCGATGAAATCGATAAAGCCGATCTGGAATTCCCGAATGATCTGCTGTGGGAGCTGGATCAGATGGAATTTTATATCCCGGAGACGAATGAGACGATCCGCGCGAAACAGCGTCCGATCGTGATCATTACATCCAACGCGGAGAAAGAACTGCCGGATGCATTCCTGCGCCGGTGTATTTTCCATTACATTGAATTTCCGGATCCGGAACAGATGGAAGATATCATTAACGTACATTTTGACCGCCTGGAAGATAAACTGGTCTCACAGGCAATCGCTGCATTCTACCAGGTCCGCCAGATGCGCGGCATCGAGAAGAAGCCCAGCACATCTGAGCTGATCGACTGGCTGCGCGCGCTGACTGTCAGCGGCGTCAATCCGAAGAAAATCACCAGTACGATTCCGCTCGCCGGGGTTTTGCTGAAGAAAGATAAGGATCTTGCGACGCTGAACCGGAATTTGCGACGCTGATTATATGTTTTAAAGGAGCGTGTGCAGCAACATTCCATCGCAGACACGCTTCCGCTCGCTCGCCTTCGCAGCGGTGCTAAGCTTCGCAGCGCTCAGCAAGCACCGGCATGTGTCGCGCGCGCACCGCGTCCGCAAGCTCCTCGCGCACCGCGCACGGAAGT
>JAFUCM010000172.1 GCA_017459675.1 Eubacterium sp. | reverse complement strand
TCCATTCCGATTTTGATTATTCTATTCATAGGTGACCTCCTTTTGTATGCGGTAATCCCTGTTACCATTGATCTTGACAATCATCAGTATACAGGTAAATCCACGTTGCTACAAATGTGAGGTCACTTCATATTATCTCACTGAACGGACAAATTATGAACAGAAGGAGCATGGACTGTAACATGAATAAAATTCTACTGATTGACGTGGATGGAACGCTGGTTGATTATGAGAATCATCTGCCGGATTCGGCTGTGAAGGCAATCAGAAAAGCGCGGGAGAACGGCTGCAGGGTGTACATCTGCACAGGAAGAAGCAAAGCAGAGGTATACCAGAATATCTGGGAGATCGGTCTGGACGGGATGATCGGCGGAAACGGCAGTTATGTGGAGGATCACGGAGTGGTGGTGATGCACCAGGTTCTTTCTCCGGAGCAGTGCAGGAGAGCTGTGGACTGGCTGCACGGCCGCGGGCTGGCGTTTTATCTGGAGTGCAACAGCGGGCTCTATGCCAGTGAACAGTTCGCAGAAGCGGGACTGCCGGCGATCCGAAAGTACGTGAGCCGGAAGAGAGGGGAAAATGCGGATTTTCTGACGGTGCAGGATGCATTTCCGGATATGATATTCGGTGAATCCGGCGAAGCGCTGTACCGGGAGGATGTCAATAAGATCAGTTACGTTCTGCAGAGCTATCAGGATTATCTCGATACCTGCGCGGCATTTCCTGATCTTCAGAACGGCACATGGGGAGGTGCCGGCGAGATTGCCCTGTTCGGGGATCTCGGCGTGAAAGACATTACCAAGGCGCATGCAGTCGACATGCTGCTGCAGCATCTCGGTGCCTCACGGGAAGACACAATCGCCTTCGGCGACGCAAAGATCGACATTCCGATGTTTGAGTACTGTGCGCAGAGTGTGTGCATGGGAAGCGGCGGCCCTGAGGCAAAAGCGGCAGCGGACTATGTGACAGGTGCTGTGGATGCGGACGGGCTGTATCAGGCGTTTGTGTATTTGGGATTACTGTGAGGCTGTGAGGAGACAGGGGACGGTTCTCTGTCTCCTTTTTCAAAGAGTATTATTTTTATCATTTTCTGCAAAAAATATATACGATATAATGAATGCAGCGGCCGGATTCTGTTCAGTGATCCGGCTGTCTCGGAGCTCATAAGGCGAATAGAACAGATGATTCGAAAAAGGAGAGAAAGATGTACGGGCAGGAATTCAAATTTTTTGATCTACTGGAGATTTTCAAGAACAGAGAGGAAGTTGAGGGAACCGGTGAGTGTGTAGCAGTTTATGATTACACCGATTTCAACATGCGCTGGATTGAGCCTCCGATTCCGATTTACTACATTTCCACACTGGATGAATATGGAAATTCAAATGTGGCGCCGATTTCACTGGGTACCTGTGTCTGGGGAGAGCATCCCTGGGGAAGGCATTACTACACGATCGGCGTGCAGCATACGCGTGATACGAACCGCAATCTGAAGCTGAATAAAGAATGTGTGCTCAGTTATGCGAATGCCAGACAGTTAAAGCAGAGTACCATTGCATGCTGTCCGCTTCCATACGGAATCAGCGAGATGGATGTTGCAAAATTCACCCCGCTTCCTTCTAAAAAGGTGAAGCCGGCCGGAATCAGAGAGTGTATCTCGAATCTGGAAGCGCGCGTAATTGATGAGGTAGAGGTATCGAATACGACCATCTTCGTGCTTGAGATTGTCGGGATGAGTGTCGACAAGGAAGCGCTTGATCAGGACAGACACAGTAAATATCAGCTGGGTATTGGCGGAACGGATCTCGTATTTGAGATGTCACTGAACGGAAGTCCGGCCCGTATGAATTACGGTCTGATTGACCAGAGCCGGATTCTGCCTTGTCCGGGTACGATCGGGGATGAGAATGAGTGGCAGGGTACGTTCGAATCCTGGATGCTTTCGGAACTGCACAGAGGCCGCATGACCAAAAAAGAATATAAAAAGCTTCTGCTTCTCAATAAGAGCTGGATCCGCAATTCCGATCCGGTTTCCAATGGAGATGTCAAGAAAGAACTGACAGAGCTGCTGACAGAGGTGATCTGGCGTCCGGTCAAGGACAATGACTACAGCCGCAAAAATGATATACAGGCCAGAAAAGAGCACAATTATGTCCGAAAATCTGTCGGATATTATGAAGCTACGCCTGAGCTGTTGGAAGTTACCGGCGAAGATGCGGTAAAGTTTCTGGACCGTATGCTGACCGGCGATGTCAGCGGCATTGGAATATCACAGGCAAAGTCCATGACAATGCTGAACGAAGACGGAATCATTATCGATCAGGTTACGGTATATCAGCCTGAAGCAGGGAAATACTGGATCACCACTCAGAAAATCGATATGATGTTCATTTGGTTTGATGCGAACAAACAGGATGAAACGGTATCCTACAGAGAGATCAGCGGTGACTACACCGTTTATGCAGTGCAGGGACCGAATTCCGGTAAGGTATTGAACGCAATGCTTGCGCAGGATATTTCCGGCCAGGCGAACGATACCATCTGTGAAAATGCAATAGAAGATCATCCGGTCATGATCGCGCGCGGCGGTAATACAGGGGAAATGGGATATCTGATCTTCTGTGATCCGGACGACGAACTGTTTGCAGAGAAGCGAATCGAGGCGTGCGGGGAAGCATATAACGTTCAGAGAATCACAACAGATGTGATTTCTACCAGCCTTCCAATGGAAAAAGGCTTTTTTGCAATCAGCGACCTGGACAGACGAAACCCGCTTGAGGCAGGACTGGAAACGTCTGTTGACTGGAACAAAGAATTCATCGGCAAAGACGCACTTGAGAAAATCAAAGCAGAAGGCGGCCCTGAAAAAATCATCATGGGCTTTACGGTCGATGATCCTGGTGCGGTGATTCAGTTCGAGGGAACGGTATTAAAGGACAAGAAGAAAGTCGGACATATTATCAGGTACACGTATGGATACTCTGCAGAGAAGATAATCGGCTATTGCCTGATCGATGCAGATGCTGCAAAGCAGGGGGATACCGTCATGATTCATGGATATCAGGCAACCCTGTCGAATCGCGTTTTTCTGTGATCAGACTTATTAGAATCGGAAAGGAGACAGGGGACGGTTCCCTGTCTCCTTTTTCACCCGTGAGTCAATGGGGACGTTTCTCCCTGACTCATTTTTAATGAGTCAGGGAGAAACGTCCCCATTGACTCACAAAAATGTTGCCATGTGACAATAATCATTGTAAAATCTTTCACGGATGCAGTTATTCAACGTGCTTTTATGTAGGATAAATACATCGGAATGGAATGCTTTTTATGTTGGATATACATATCTGTGATGATGAGAACTTCGAACGGGAGAAAACAAAAGAAATACTGAATACCTTTGCGCATGATCATCAAATTCAAATCAGGGTGTCCGCAACTTCGTCCTTAGAAGAACTTGAGCAGCATATCTTTCTGAAAGGAAATAAGCCGGACATCCTTTTTTTGGATATTGAATTCGAAGCGGAGCATGAGACCAGTATCCGGCTTGCGGAGAGGATCGGCCGGGAGCTGCCGTCCTGCAGCATTGCCTTTCTGACCAATCATCTCTCCTATGCGACGGATGTCTACGGTGCCAATCATTTCTATTATGTGATTAAGGATGAACTGCCATCCAGACTGGATGCGATTCTGAAGCGTTATTATGAGCGCAGCCGGAAGATTATCCTGCATACAAAAAAGACGGCGTGGTCTTTCGAGGCGGATGACATTATGTATGTCGAGCGGGCCAGGCGCTGCTGTTATATTTTCCTGGCGGATGGGGAGAGCCATAAAATCTCACTCGGATTTGAACAGGCGGCAGCGGAATTCAATCTGCCCATGTTTATACGCTGTCACAACAGCTTCCTGATCAATCTGAATTATTTGCAGCAATATTTATCGGATACTTTTGTGTTGAAGAACGGGAAGGAAATTCCGATCAGCCGGTCTTATCAGAAAGCCTGTCATCTGGCGTTTCTGAAATGGCAGGAAATCTGGGTGTAAGACGAGGTTATAACAATGTATAGTATCTGGTGGACATTGGTTCCTTTTCTGGTGGTTCTTCTGATCGTTTTTGCAATCATAAGATACCGCATACATATCGGGCGCCTCGTTCTGAAGGAGGAAGAGAAGCTGCTGGCAGGTCAGTTTGAACTCCTGCAAAAAGAACAGGAAGAAATGAATGACATTAAGGTGCAGATGGCCGGGGAAATCCGTTTATGGAAACAATCCCGGCAGGAACGTTCAGAGCGGATCGAATTATTTCAAAATGATCTTTTATCAGATATGGAGATGGAAGAAGAGCGCTGTTATTGGCAGGATGCGTTGCTTAATCTGACGTTCCTTCACAAACTTGACGAGTGCAGAAGCCGGGACATTGAAGTGGTACTGGAAGGGTTTCCGCGGGAGGGGATGCCGGCTCCCAATGCCGGGTATATGGAATTGAGCAGTTTAATGATCAATCTGTTTGACAATGCCAGAGAAGCCTGCCAGCTCATCCCGGAGCAGGAAGACCGACGGATCGTGATCGCGGTCCGGAGAAATGGCGGGAAACTCTTTGTTTCCATGGATAACAGCTGTAATGAGCAGTCCAGACAGCGAGGTGGGGCAAAAACCTGGAAGAAAGATGCCGGGAAACACGGAATCGGTCTGGATATCATCAATGATCTGGTCGACAGTATGAACGGCCGGATCAAAAGTGAGAGACAGGAAAATGTCTATCATGTGGAACTGATGCTGCCGGCCGGCAGGGGAGCATAATCAAAATGGCTATCATGTATTTTTGGGGATTTCTGTGTCATATTGTACCGATGCTCATTACGATAGCCGGTATTTATCTTTTTACCGTCAGACGTGAAGGCTGTGAGAAGAAGTTTGTTTTAACAACACTGGTTACTGTTGCGCTGGAATATGTGATCTATTACTTCATGTTGTCGGAAAATGCAGGCGGACAGCGTGAATCAATCATAAAAATATTAACGATCTTTATGATCAGTCTCCAGATCTTCTGGGGCGGTTTGTATGTGTATGGAGGATGGTCCAGAATCGGGATCTATATTTTTACAACAGATATGATTCTGGGCATTACGGAAAGATTATACTGGACGACGTGGGAGTATTTCAGTCACCGTCCGGCAAACCGGGAGCTGATCTATTTTAAGGAGGGTTCCGTATATGACCCCAGCATCATTCTGTATTATGCAGCAGACCTCCTGATCATTATCCCGTGCCTGATTGGAGGATTTATACTGCGGAACCGGCCGCTCAGACCGGCGTGGCTGTTTAAAGGAGCAGTCATTGCATATCTGATACTGGGAAGTACGCCGATGATGTCCAGGCCCGGATATGAGGGGGCATTCGGACATATGGCTATATTGGTTGAAGCCTTCTGGGTAATGCTGTTTCTCCTTCTGCTTCTGACCATGTACATTGCTGTGACGCGCGAAAATCAGCGGATCCTCTACATCAGAAAGATGGTGGTGACAGAACAGAGTCAGCTTCTGATGCTGCAGAAAGAGAAGGTGCGCCGCCTTCAGCATGATCTGCGGAAACACCTGAGCAATCTGGAATACATTCTGGATAAGGAACCCGGGTTACGTACGGATTCTGCGCTTCAGCGCTATCAGGAGAAACTGCGTGCAAATGTAGAATGGATAAAGGGCGATTTTTATTCGGGATCCTCTGTTCTGAACCTCTGTTTTGAACAGATCAAGCGTTACTGTGATGACAGGGGAATTGTTCTGGATGTTCTCCTGAAGCGTCTGAATTACGCCGGGTGGACCGAGGAAGATCAGCTCATGTTCGGCACGTTGCAGTTTAATCTCCTGCAGCTTTTGGGTGATACCCGCCCGGTTGTGGCAGTTCATTATGCCGGGGACTGCCTGATGGGGCAAAATATCCTGCGGATCACGATGGATGGCGGAAATGGTGTCGAAGCCGGAATCGCTGCCGGAGTCGGCGATCAGAACGAACCGGCAGATCAGAAAAAGACAAAAAGGGACCAGAAGAAGAACAGAAAACTTATCGCTAATCTGGAAAAAGACATCCGGCTGATTCTTTCAAAATATGACGGCAGGATGGAGCGGGAAGAACATGATGGATTTCCGGCATACGTGATCAACTGGAGAGACGGAAATGAGTCCGGACAGAGTACCTGATCAGAGGGCTGTTGTTCAAGGCGATGAATTGTTTCGTACGTCAATGGTTTTGGCGGCAGCAGGATACCGGTGTACGAAAAAGAGTCCTTTTTGCACCAAACTTCAGGTGTGTGACAATTGTGAAATGTTACAATAAATATATCTTAAAAGCTGCAGGATCTGCGAATGCCGGGCCTGCAGACGGCAGGCGGAACGGATTTGCAGAAGCTATGCTGACAGATATATAAAGAGGTTTCACAATGAATATGCAGGACAGAAAAGAATGGGAATTGTTTGTCAGGAGATTAGCAGAAGAGAAGAAAGAGACGGCAGGGGCAGCGGCGATCCGCGCGGATCTCTGCATGCAGATTCTCAGCATGTCGAAGCATGAACTGTTTGAGTTCTGTCAGGATATGGGATCAATCCCGGGACTTCTGGACAAGCCTGATCTGGCCATGGACTGTGAGATATGCAGAAAAGTATTCGGAGCATGTACGGCACAGTTCGGAGATGTCGATTTCCAAAACTGCGAAGAACGATTCTGGCGCTATGCGGAAACAGGCGGGATGAAAGAAAAGGCAGTCTGAACAGTCTTATGAAGGATCAGGTGATTTGAAAGAACAGGTTTTTTGAAAGAGCAGGTTTTTTGAAAGAAACGATGTATTACAAGAACTGGCGGTGGCGAAAGCTGCCGCCTTTTTGCGATATTGTCTGATCTTTTTGCCTGGAGTCATCATTAAGATGAGAAATGATTAAGATAATGAAGATAAATACGATTATGCATTTTCTTACCATGGCTATATGCTGTATAATGAATGCAAAGAACGTTCAGATGCGGTTTTCTGTATCTGCGGAGGAATGACCGGTGAATAAAAAAAATCTGTATCTATGTCTGGGCGCGGCTGCGATCCTGCTCGGAATCATATGCCTTCTCAATATGGAACTGCTGCTTGTCCTCTGCGGCCTTGGTCTGCTGCTCTACAGTGTCCGTCAGCTGAGTCACTGGAGAGAGCGGAGAAAAGCAGGTGCCGCCGGTGTGT
>JAFUCM010000171.1 GCA_017459675.1 Eubacterium sp. | reverse complement strand
TTGCTCTCATTGACATCTGAGATCACACCCATCACATCTTTCCATGCACCGCCGATAACTGTAACGGTATCGCCCGGAACCAGATCGATTTCAACCTTCTCGTCGCTGATGACACCGAACGGACGCATTTCCTCAGCAGTGAGCGGAACCGGTTTGGATCCCGGTCCGACAAATCCGGTAACGCCGCGTGTGTTGCGGACAACATACCAGGTATCGTCATTCATTATCATATTCAGAAGGACGTATCCGGGAAACAGCTTTTTCTGTACCTGTTTCCGCACGCCGTTTCTGACTTCTACGACATCTTCCATCGGCACGCGGACCTCAAGGATCTGGTCCTGCAGCTGCCGGTTTTCGATTGTCTTCTCAATATTCGCCTTTACCTTATTCTCATAGCCGGAATAAGTGTGGACGACGTACCATTTTGCTTCTTCAGCCATGTAACCACCATATTCCTTACACAGATTCATCGGGTTATACTGCTGTTTCCGCCGGCTCCTTATCATTCAGGCACCCGGCAGTTCTCCGGATCTTCCGTATCTGCAGCACGTATTACTTGATGAGTAATTCGATCAGTGACAGAGATGCACTGTCAATCAGCGTAATCAGAAGGCAGATAATCACTGAAATGACCACGACTGCAACCGTCTGGCGTCCGAGTGTCTTCTGATCTGTCCACATGATCTTTCCGAATTCGGATTTCAGACCTGCCCAGAAGCCCTTCTTCGCCTGTTTTTTCTGTTCTGCCATGCTTTCCTCCTGCTGATGTCTGCCGCCGGTGCTTTATGCCGCACCTGAAGCGGAAGACGCTCTGCTGAAAGCTGTAAAAGCCCGTCGGGCAATCACAACTGTCTTACTTGGTCTCTCTGTGCAGTGTATGCTTCTTGCAGAATCTGCAGTACTTCTTGATCTCGAAACGATCAGGCATGTTCTTCTTTTCTTTCATTGTATTGTAGTTTCTCTGCTTGCATTCTGTACAAGCCAGTGTAATTCTTGTGCGCACGACGTCTACCTCCGTTCGTTTTTTCCGAAATTTCTGGTTCTGACAGCACATTTTTCTGTCAAAAAACGCGGCATTTTCCGGTTTTTGGGGCAAAAAAAAAGACCCGCCCGCTGTCACTAGGTAACTATAGCATGACTGGTCTTTTGTGTCAAGTTCTTTGTATCAGATGATATAATCCATGAATTCATCCGAGCGCCGGCCGTGGCTGTACTCGAGCTCAGGCGCGCGCGCGCTGACGCGCATGTCGTCCGGAATGGACTGCACGATGAAGGTATTGCCGGCGACGGTGACATTTTTCCCGATGACGGTCTCGCCACCGAGGACGGTTGCCCCCGCGTAGATCGTGACATTGTCACGGATCGTCGGATGACGCTTGGTGCCCTTGAGGCCCTGTCCCTTTCGTGTGGACAGACCGCCGAGGGTGACGCCCTGGTAGATCTTGACATGCTCGCCGATCTCCGTGGTCTCGCCGATGACGATGCCGGTTCCGTGGTCAATGAAGAAATATTTCCCGATCGTCGCGCCGGGGTGAATGTCGATTCCCGTGCGGCTGTGGGCATGCTCACTCATGATGCGCGGGATCAGCGGAACGCCGAGAATCTGCAGCTCGTGCGCAATCCGGTAAGTGGAAATCGCCATGAGTCCCGGATAGCAGAGCACGATTTCTTCAAAATTGAATGCCGCCGGATCTCCGTCAAATGCAGCCTGAATATCTGTCTCGAGATATTCCCGCAGGGTCGGGATTTTCGAGAGGAACGTGCTGACGATCTCTTCGGCACGCTTTATGATGACAGACCGCTCGCATCCTTCGCACAGGTCGGAATTGCCGAGCGCAACCGCGATCTGTCTGGTCAGGTGATACGTGATGAACTCCAGACGCTCGCCGACAAAGTAACGCAGAAATTCCTTCCGCATGCGGTTGTCTTCGAAATATCCCGGGAAGAGGATCTGGCGCATTTTCTCCAGAATCTGAATCAGCACACTCCGGTTCAGCAGCTGCTCCTGCTCCAGACGCGTGCCAAGGGAATGCGTCTCATAGCTTTCCATGACCTGGTCTACCAGCTCCGTGATTCTGTGCGGATTCAGTGCATCTCTTCTTCTGATGGCTTCATCGAAGCCCTGTTCGATTTCCTGTCTGTCCATGGTATCGTTCCCTTCTTTATTCGAGGTTGTCCGGTACTTCTTCTGAACTTAAATCGTCTGTCTCCGGCTTCATACTGCGCCGGCGGATAAAAATGATCAGACCGACAACAAAAGTGAATACCGCGATGAACTGCGATGTGGAAAGCTTTCCGACCTCTCCCCGTGCAAGATCGCCGCGCCAGAATTCAATGATAAACCGTCCCAGACTGTAGAGAATCAGATACAGACCTGTCGGTTCGCCGTCGTTCTTCTTCCTTCTGTTGTCATACCAGACCAGGAAGAAAAACAGTAAAAAGTCAAATGCGCTGGACAGCAGCTGTGTCGGAATCAGCGGCACGCCATTCGGCGCGTAGTCTGAATTATGAAACGTAATGCAGAATCTGCTGTGCGTCTCTGCGCCGTAACAGCATCCGGCAAAGAAACAGCCGATCCGGCCGAAGCCCTGGGCCAGTGCCATACTTGCCAGCGCTGTATCAAAGAACTTCCACGCCGGCAGTCTATTGCGGCGGCAGAACAGCCAGCCGCCGAGCATTCCGCCCAGAATACCTCCATAGACAACCCAGCCGTTAGTAAGCGACCGCAGAAACAGCGACGGATCCGCCATCAGATCCGGAAGGATCGTCAGGCAATAGAGGCATTTTGACCCGAGATACCCGAAGATCAGGCACCAGATCAGAAGACCGAATGCCTTCTCAAAATCCAGTCCCTTCTTCTTTGCGCGGTATTCCAGCGTAAAATACGCCGCGATGATACCGATTGCTGTCATCAGACCATACGTGTGAAACGTAATGGGTCCGATCGAAAACAAATCATTGTACATAGATACTCTCCGTGCAGATTACTCCGCAGAACTGGAAGAAGATGCTGCGCTTTCTGATGACGCGTCAGTTTCTGCCTCGACAGCGCTCTCTGACGATGCGTCTGTCTCTTCCTCAGCCGCACTCTCAGTCACTGTCTCTGCTTCAACTGTGCTCTCTGCTGCTGCGTCTGTGTCTTCCTCAGAGGCCTCGGCCTTTACGACGTACGGTCTGCTGTCTGTAACTTCCAGTGCATTCCAGCCGTCTTTTACTTCGATCTCTGCCTCATCCATCCAGCCCTGAACGGTCTCGTCGATAAATTCCTGCTCTTTGGTGCTGATGAGACTCTTCCGGTTGCTCTCAGTCCGCTCCTCGTCAAATTCCTTGTCGAGACGTACGACATAGTAGTAACCGTCATCTGTCTGAATGGCACTGTCATACAGTTCTCCGTCCTTCAGACTCTTCAGCGCGTCCTTGACGTTATCCGGGAAAATCGTGTCATCCGCGCCGTAGCTTGTCTGCATGGAGGTCGCATTCTCATCGATTTCCTTTGCCAGCGCCGTGATATCTGCATTTGCAATGTCATCTTCCGCCTTCACCTTTTCGATCAGGTCATTGGCTTTCTTCTCGACATCCGCAAGCTCATCCTCTGTCATATCACGCGTTTCGCCGGTTTCTTCATCGGTTACGGTCGTTGCAAAACGCGCATAGGTAAAGCTGGACTGTGCCGCCTCTTCGTCAGTCACTTCGATATCCGCGCCTTCCAGCATGGAATCGTGCATAATATATTCATAGGAAATCAGTTCTACCGCCTGATTGATGTCTGCATCGGTTGTGCCCATTGCGCCTGCAATCTCTTTGTTTGCTTCATAGGTCTCGCCGGCAACTTCATCGATCTTTGCCTGCTGCTCATCTGTCAGAGACAGACCATAATCAGCCATATGCTGGCGCAGGACAACCATCCGCTCGATGTTTGTCAGAACGGAATCCTTGTACTGCTCACCGTAGGTATTGAAATGCTTCTCTTCCTCTGCATCTGCAGATGATGCGGAAGATGCAGCTTCTGAAGAAGAAGCGGATTCCGACGCTGAAGAAGCGGATGATGCGGAAGATGTGGATTCTGCCGCGGTTTCCTCTTCAGCTTCATCGTCACCGCTGATATCGGTATCCCACAGTGTGCTGCCGCTTGTGAAGCCGTACATCTGCATAATCTGTGCAGTCTCTGCCTCCTGGTAGCGCAGAATAAAGTTTGCAGTGCCGACATTAATTGCTTCACCGTTGACTATTACTGCCGGTGCGGTTCCGTTGATATGCTTTCCACAGCCTGCCAGCATGGATGCCGCCATGGAGATCGTGAGCATTCCGCTGACTGCTGCTGTTTTTAAATAATTCATGATACTTTTTTCCTCCTCATGTCGATGAGACGATTATAGCCCGCAGCTTTTCATTTTGCAAGTTTCTGTATTGCAGCACAAGATCCCTGCGTGCCCGGGCCGCTGCCCTTCTTTATTGCAGTACGAGGTCCCTGAGGGCCTGGGCCAGTTCCCTGACGAGCAGCAGAATTTCCTTGTCAGAGACGACTTTATTTCCTTTCATATAACTGAAGCAGGGCGGATCTGTCACCTGGAAGCGCATTTTCCCGCGGTATCTTCCGATCAGCCCGGCAAACTGCGACGCATCCAGACGTGCATTTTCATATAGAAGAATCCGGATCTCGGTTCTGGATTCTCTGATCTCTGTAATATAGGCGGCATGCGCCAGTGAGCGGATCTCTGAGATCGCAATCAGGTTCTGCACAGCCTCCGGCGGATCCCCGAAGCGGTCAAGCAGCTCGTCAAGCAGCTGATCGGCTTCTTCCTCCGTATCGATGGCCGCGATCCGTTTGTAAACATCCAGCTTCTGCCCTTCGTCCGGGATATACCGGTCCGGAATATGTGCATCCACCAGCAGTTCAACGCCGGTTTCAAATGCCTCTTTCTCCGGTTCGCCCTTTGCCTCGCTGACAGCCTCCCGCAGCATTTTGCAGTAAAGCTCATAGCCGACGGCTTCCATGTGACCATGCTGTTCCGCGCCCAGCAGATTGCCGGCGCCGCGGATTTCCAGATCCCGCATGGCGATCCGCACGCCGCTGCCCAGCTCGGTAAATTCACGGATCGCGTGCAGGCGTTTCTCCGCTTCCTCACGCAGCAGGACATTTCGCCGGTAGAACAGAAATGCATAGGCCATCCGGTTGGACCGCCCTACACGCCCGCGCAGCTGATAGAGCTGTGACAGTCCCATCCGGTCAGCGTCGTGAACGATAATCGTATTGACATTCGGAATATCCATTCCGGTCTCAATGATGGTTGTGGATACAAGTACGTCGATCTCACCGCTGATGAAATCATACATGACGCGCTCGAGTTCGCGCTCTTTCATCTGGCCATGCGCCGTGCGCACGCGCGCTTCCGGCACGAGCCGCGCGATTCTGCCGGCCACATCCAGAATATCGTTGACGCGGTTGTATACGTAGTAAACCTGCCCGTCACGGGCCAGTTCCCGGCTGATCGCCTCACGCACCATTTCTTCATCATATTCACTGACAAATGTCTGGATCGGCATGCGCTCAAGCGGCGCCTCCTCCAGTACACTCATATCACGGATTCCGATCAGGCTCATATGCAGGGTCCGCGGAATCGGCGTCGCAGTCAGCGAGAGAACATCCACTGAGGATTTCATCTGCTTGATTTTTTCCTTGTGTGCCACACCGAAGCGCTGTTCTTCATCTACAATCAGCAGGCCCAGATCCTTAAAGGAAATATCTTTGGAGAGTACGCGGTGGGTTCCGATCAGAATATCCACCATGCCCTTCCGCACATCTTCGATGGTCTTTTTCTGCTCGGCGGCCGTCCGGAATCTGCAGAGCAGATCCACCCGCACCGGAAAATCTTTCATGCGCTGCACGAAGGTATTGTAGTGCTGCTGTGCCAGAATTGTCGTCGGCGCGAGCAGAACAACCTGTTTATTTTCCTGCACCGCCTTAAATGCCGCCCGGATCGCGACTTCCGTCTTGCCAAATCCGACATCGCCGCAGATCAGCCGGTCCATAATTTTGCTGCTCTCCATGTCCTGCTTTGTATCTGCGATGGCCTGCAGCTGATCATCCGTCTCCTCAAACGGAAACATTTCTTCAAATTCGTTCTGCCAGACCGTATCCGGTCCGTACTGAAATCCCTCTCCGGACTGACGTTCCGCGTAAAGCGCGACCAGTTCCTTTGCAATGTCCCTGACCGCATGGCGCACGCGTGTCCGGGTGCGCTTCCACTGTTCGCCGCCCAGTTTATTGATCCGCGGCTTTTTGCCCTCGCTGTCCGCGTATTTCTGCAGCAGATCCAGCTGTGTCGCCGGAATCAGCAGACTACTGCCGCCGGCGTATTCCACGCGGATAAAATCCTTCTCCGCGTGATCGATTTTCACCTTCTCGATTCCTTTGTAGACGCCCAGGCCGTGACTTTCATGAATGACATAGTCACCGACCGATAATTCCGAAAAGCTGCGCACCGCATTTGCATTTTTCTTCCGCGGCTTCCGCTTCTTCAGTGCGCGTCCGAAAATGTCAGATTCCGAAATCAGCACAAAGCGCTGCATCGGGTACTCGAACCCCTGCCGCACGCTTCCGTACATCACCATGATTTCGCCTGGCGCGAGCACGCGGTCCGGATCCTCGCTGTAAAATGCATTCAGCTCCTCTGCCAGAAGTTCCTCCGCCAGACGTTTTGCGCGTGTGTGGGATGCCGAGAGCAATACCGCTGTGTATCCGTTTTTCTTCCAGCGCTTCAGATCACGCACCAACATCGGAAACTGATTGTTGTAAGGATTTACTGCTCTGACTTCGACCGAGTACTGGCCGGTTCTTTCATAGCCGCTGCCCGTCTGCATCATGGAAAGCCCCACGCAGTTGTGCCCGTTGAGCAGATAAATCAGCAGCTCCGGTGTCAGCATCCGGTTGGTATCCGCCGCCGCAATCACACCCTTCTCGAGACGGTGCTGCATGGATGTCCTGTACTCTTCGGAAAGCGCCTGCGCCGCTTCCAGAATCCGCACCGGTTCGATCAGGAACAGCGGATCATCCGCTTCAAAATACTCCGGCAGCGTATCGGTCAGTTTCCCCGCAAAATCCGGGCTGTCCTTTCCGATCTCCTCCGTTGCCGGATAGATCGTGACCTCGGTCAGATTTTCGATCGAGCGCTGGCTTTCCGGATCGAAACTGCGGATCGAATCAACTTCATCCCCCCAGAGTTCAATACGCCAGGGCAGCTCTTCCGGCAGTGAAAAGACATCGATAATACCGCCGCGCACCGCAAACTGGCCGGGCACTTCCACTTCCACTGTCCGCTCATAGCCGATCTCCGCGAGCTTGTGCGCAAGCTCCGTCAGATCCAGCGTGCTGTCATTCGCGATCTGGATCCGGCTGTTTTTGAGCACATGAAAAGGCAGAAGATAGTCCAGACACCCCCCTGTGGAGGTAATTACCGAGACGTCCTTCCGCTCCATCAGCGCCTTAATCACCTGCATGCGCTGCCGTGTTGTCTGATTTCCCGCAATCTCCGCCTGATAAAAAATCATATCCCTGGCGGGATACAGGAAAACATCTTTATCGTATAATCTGAAATCTTCATAAAAGTCCCGCGCCTTGAGATCATTCTCCGCAACAATCAAAATGCGGTGATATCCCTGCGCGAGCCCCGCGGCAAGATGCGCCTGGTCTGAGGACACCGTGCCGGTCACTTCGATGACGCCCCGGTTCTTCCGCATCTGCTTCTGCAGATCCTCAAAACCGGCCACCGCATCAAGCGGCTGCATCAGCGCTTTTCTATTGTTCATTCTTCACCATTGTTTCTGTTGTGCCGCTTCCTTCTCTTTCTCCTTGCCACGGGAATTGTTGTTGTCGCTTTTTGCCGCTTCCTTCTCCTTGCCGCGGGAATTATAGCGGTTCATCGCTTCATCGACACCCTCGGCAATGATCGTCTCAACAGCATCCGCTGCGTCTCTGATCACAGCATCAACCTCTTTGCGGTCCTCCTTTGAGAAATGTCCGAGCACGTAGTCGGCCAGATCCCAGCCGGCCGGTTTTGCCCCGACACCAATCCGGATCCGCGGAAATGACGTGGTTCCGATGTGCTGGATGATGCTCTTCATGCCATTGTGCCCGCCGGCACTGCCCTTCTTGCGGATCCGCATCCTGCCCGGCTCTTGATCCACATCGTCGTAGATAACAATCAGATCCTCCTCCGGATCCAGCTTGTAATAATCAAGCCACGCACGAACCGCTTCACCGCTCAGATTCATATAAGTCATCGGTTTCAGAAGAATCACCCGCTCACCGCCGATCATTCCTCTGCCGCTCATCGCCTTCATCTTGACCCCGTCCGATGAGATCCGGTGCTTCTCCACCAGCTCATCGATCGTATCAAATCCCATATTGTGCCGTGTGCCAGCATATTTGCTGCCCGGATTTCCCAGGCCTACTACGAGGTACATATCGGTTTCTCCTGTGTATATCGTGGGTGACGGGCGTCGTGGCTGGCGCTTTCCCAATTCACGCAATTCCGCCTGCCCTGTCTCCTGCACCCGCATCAAGATGCCTTTTCTAAAGCAGCGAATTCTATCTGAGCTGCGTAGAAAATGGCATCTTGATGCGGGTGCGCAGCCACTCAGCTAAAGTACACCATATCCACTTCCGGCGGCATGGCGTTCTTGACTGCCTTAGCGGTCAGAACCGGGCCTTCTTCTCCGTAGATGTCGGAATATTTGTAATTGACTTCTGCGATGACATCGACCCAGTTGCCTGTTTTCAGCTTTGGTGTGGAACGGCTCTCGCAGAGGTATCCGATGAAGGTCGTGTCATCGGCGCAGCAGGTCATTGCCTGCCGGCCCGGCACGAAAAAGCCCTTGCCGAGGCGTGCCTGTTTCATGACGCGTCCTTTGAAGCGGACGGTCTTGCCTTTGTAACGTTCCGGATGTTCCCGCAGGTCGACGTAGAAGATTCCGTAATCTACGTCCTCTACTTCGATGACATCTGCGTCGAGATCATATGGAACGGTGTCTTCAAAAATATCGGTCATGTCGCCATTGACGTCCTCGAAGAGCACCTGGCAGGCCGGGTTGACCACCTTGATGCTGCGGCGGAAATTTGCCAGCGGCATGTCTTTGGTGCACCGGTTGAAGATGACGATCTCCGCGTTGCGGGACATGTCGACAAAGAGGGATTTCATATTGGCGACGTACACCTGGAAGGTGCTCGCATCGACGGTGACGATTTCCTGTACGATGCCCCAGCCCTCCGGCAGTTCCATTTCCTCAAGATTCTTGACGCCCCAGAGCGGGTTGTACTCCAGCAGCACACGTGCCGGGTCATACTCTCTGGCAAGTTCTTCCAGCTTTTCCTTGGTAAACTGTGCCTGATCAGTGATCTCGGTGTAATCTGTGTCAAACTGAAGCAGAACGTTCGGCTTGTATTCCCGCTCGCCCGCCTCGGTATTGATCAGAAGTGTCGTATCGTCGATCATGAAATAATCCTGGCGCAGTGTCATATTTAAAAATGATGTTTTTCCGCTTTCCAGAAATCCGGTGATCACAAACACCGGTACGCGGATGTTGTCTTCATTCATAGCTTTATTCCTTATTTCTGATTATACAAGATGGAACAGCTCAGAAAGTTTCTCCTCGTTCATCTCTGCACCAATGACGCAAAGTCTTCCGGTGTATTCCGGTGCGCCTGCGCGGACGTCAATTTCGCCCGGTACCATATCGAAGTAAATCCAGGTGCCGTCTTTTGCCGGAACCATACCCTTCGCACGCAGAACATTTCCATAGGTTGCTGTGTCTTCAAGCGCGGTAAGGATTTCGTTGATTTCATCCTGTGTATATTTGCGGATTGTTTCCTTGCCCCAGCTGGTGAAGACTTCATCTGCATCGTGGTCATGATCATGGCAGCCGCATGTGCAGTCCGGGCCGTGGTCATGATGGTGATGATGCTCATGATCGTGGTCGTGGCAGCCGCATGTGCAGTCCGGGCCATGATCATGGTCATGGTCGTGGTCATGCTCGTGCTCATGGTCATGATCATGATGATGCTCGTGATCGTGGTCATGGTCATGATGATGCTCGTGGTCGTGATCATGATGGTGCTCATGCTCGTGCTCATGGTCGTGATCATGATGGTGCTCATGCTCGTGCTCATGATCATGGTCATGGTCGTGATGATGGTGGTGATGATGTTCCTCAGGGATCTTTGTCAGATCAATCTTCACACCTTCCATGGTCTCAAGCACTTTTTTGCCGCCGAGCTCTGCGACCGGCGTTGTAATGAATGTCGCGTCTTCGTTCAGCGGACGCAGCATGGCAAGTACTTCCTCGATCAGTTCCGGTGTGGCGCGGTCTGTGTCGGTACGGCTCAGGATGACAGTGCCTGCTGTCTGAACCTGGTTCTCATAAAATTCACCGAAGTTATTCAGATAGAGCTTGCATTTGGTAACATCAACAAGTGTCGTTGCCGTGTTGACGACCAGCTCATCGTTGCCGGCATTCTCGACTGCGTGAATGACATCGGAAAGTTTGCCGACACCTGACGGCTCGATGATGATGCGGTCCGGATGATACTGGCTGACAACTTCACCGAGCGCCGTGCTGAAATCGCCGACCAGCGAACAGCAGATGCAGCCGGAATTCATTTCCTTGATCTCAATTCCTGCTTCCTTGAGAAATCCGCCGTCGATACCGATCTGGCCGAATTCATTTTCAATCAGAACGACCTGCTCGCCTTTCAGCGCATCACTGAGCAGTTCCTTAATCAATGTTGTTTTTCCTGCGCCGAGAAATCCTGAGATTACATCTACTTTTGTCATAATTCACCACTCCTAGCATAATAGATTTACACGAATTCGCATTTGTTACATACACAAGGAGACGGACATCTAACCAATGTCCGCCCCCGCATTATCACATTATTTACAACAGTATATGCTTGTCAGTACATGCCGGAACCTGCGCGGCCGGCATATTGCAAAGCAAATACCGCGCAATCCTGTTCTGTCGTGATCAGCCGTTGATCATGAACGCCATCAGTCTCTCAATATCTTCCTTCTCAGAAGCAACGATCTCAAGTGCCGGGATATCTCCGCTTGAGAAAATGTTTGCAAGAGATACATACTGGCTGAGTTTGGACTTCAGATTCAGTCTGTCGCCTTCGCCTGTAACAAGTTCAACACGGCCTTTGCATTTATCAACTGTCTCGAAGAATTTGTCAATGTCTTTGATGTTTGTGATTTTCATTATATATCCTCCAAAAAATACTTATTTCCGGGTTGCTTCAAATATCGACCTGATTATAGTCTATTTTCTTTTTTTTGAAAAGACCCTTTTTTCGGTTTCACAGAATGTTTACACATTTGCAAATAATAAACCATGCCGCTTGTCATTTGCCTGTGATCTGATAACCGTCGATCTCCGCCTCTGGGATACAGATTAATAACCGTCGATCTCCACCTCTGCGATACAGGTCTCGCTCCAGCTGGTTCCTGCATACGCGGAATCGATGCGGAATGTTACGGTATCCGTCTTGACGTCCTTGGAAAGTGTCACACAGTGTTCCTTCTGTTCATCCGGGAAGGAGAGCTGTACGCTCTCGGATCCGAAATCAATGGTCATCGTCTGTGGACGGCAGTTTTCCAGATACGTGCCTTCTCCCGCCCAGCTGCCGAGCTTCAGCAGCAGGTATTTAACATTGTATTCACGGTCGAGATGAATGGTCAGCGTCTCGCCTTCGCCTGCGCCGGCTGCACCCTCCTGCCAGGAGGTCCACTCCTCACCGTCGACTGCGGACGGTGCGTCATACAGGTTGCTGCCGTCCAGATCCGGAACGACCGAAGACGCCTCTGCAGATGCGACACCTGCGCGGGCATAGCCGGACAGATCAATGATTGCCTTGTCATCCGTCAGTTCAGCAGAGAGCGGCTGATCTTCCGCCTTCGGCTCTTCCGCCGCTTCCTCTGTGGTCTCCTCTGTCTCTTCCGTCACTTCCTCGGCTGCTTCCCCGCCGATCGTGCCTGCAGCATTCTCATCCGCTTCCGCTTCCCCTGAAGAAGATGCTGCCGTTTCTGCCTGCTGCGCGGCCTGGCGCTCTGCGACCGACTCCATCATCGAGTTGCGGCTTTCAAATAAGGAACCATCCAGATTGCGTGATACAATATGAAGCGCCGCAATACCGACGATCAGAATCACTGCAATCAGGACTACACCCATTCCGTAGATCCGGCGCTCTTCGCGCGCGACCTTCAGACTTCTGCCGCAATATGAACAGGTCCGTGACTTATCTTTCATCTTGTGTCCGCAATATGGACATCTCATGGTTCTTTCCTCCTGCCGGCGTGCCTGAAAAACATACCGAACCGATCATAACACATTTGCAGGACATTGACAACTTTTCCTGATTTTCAGCCGTTTCTCGGTACTTCTGCACAGAAAATCATCTGTTCCGGGGCCGCAAAACTGTTATCCTCTCAGTTGACGATTGTTCAGTTTTGTAATATATTGTTTTACAATGGTTTTGGTGGAAGCACGTCACAAATGTGAACCGGGCTTCTTTTTATTGTGAAATGCATACTGCTTTCATAGAACAATACGCGCGAGGACATCCGGTATGCAGAGGCTGCCAAGTTTTGTGATATTTCTGTTATCACTCATACCCATATTCGAAAATAAAGGTGCGATCGTCGTTGCCGCGGCGGCACGGATCCCGTGGAAAATGTGTCTGATCATGTCTTCGGCCGGCGCGGTCCTGCCGATTCCGTTCATTCTGATTTTCACGGAAGGACGGATCAATGCGCTTCGCAAATACTCCGCTTCCCGAAAGTTTCTGGAGTCGGTCGACAAATTTACCGACAAGCACGGTACCTTCTTCCGGAAGTACAGCTATTTTGCACTCGCACTGATTATCTCGATCCCGTTCACCGGCATGGGAAGCTGGGCCGGCGCGCTGCTCTCCAACCTGATGGGGCTGCGCAAGAAATACTCCGCAATTGCAATTGCGGCCGGAATCCTGATTTCCGGACTGATTACCATCCTGATGGCATACGGCCTGCTGTCGCTGATCTCGAGCCAGATGAATGCGGCGGCGATGATGTATCTGGGGCGATAAATGATTAAGGGGTGCTGTACCGAAACGGTGCAGCACCCCCCTTTTTACAGAGAAAGCGAACAAATGCATTGCGCAGCCCGCGCAGGGCTTTTATCATTATTGGTTCTCCATTTCACAGATAAATTGATGTCTCTCTCCCTCGCAGTCATCCCAGCCATGCATAGCATCTTCCAGATAAATCTTAACATATTTCCCTGAACCATCAGGAGCATCTCCGTACCAGAAGGAATCTGTTTCCCCTGACAGCCATTTCCATGCCTGTTCCTGCTCATCAAACGATAAGCCAATCCATAGTCCAAGAGCGCCATCGCCATCGTTGTCAAGCGACGGATCGAGCAGTTTCAAAATTGCTTCCATCTCCTCTTGTGATGTAATACAAGCGAGATATCCGCCTTCCTGATTACATCTCTCTCTGGCTTCCTCCCAGGTCAAAGTTTCCTTGATAACTATGTAAGTATGTCCATTGTATTCAACAGATGTTTCATATGATCCATCTCCCGTTCCGGGATCATCCGTTCCGCCCTGGCCCGGGTCATCTCCGGATCCTGTATCCGGGTAAGGCGTTCTGTTATTTGCCGCATCTATAATATCAGCAGGCACACTGTCGATGTCATCCCACTCGCAGATAAATGTATGTTTTTCAAAATCCCAGCAGTCGTCCCATCGCTGGTCATCTGCATATATCTTCAATGCCGGCGCATCACCGCCGTTTGGCTCTCCCGGACTCCAGTCCGTAAACGAAAACGCTTCACCGGAAATCCAGCTGAACACATAAGGATCCTCCGGATTTGCACCTGCAGCCGGTGTCCCATAAGCTCCGGCCCAGAAACCGGGGGCACCATCAGAATCCTTATCTATTTCGGGATCAAGGATTGTTCTGACGGCAGCCATTTCCTGCGCAGATGTCAGACACGCAAGATATCCGCCATGCTCCTCACAGAATTTTTTTGCATCCTGCCAGTTCAGTTTGTTTCGCATCACATAGTAATAATGACCGTCATAAGTAACAGACTGCTGATATCCGGCTGTTATTGTTTCTTCTTTACCATCCCCATCCGCGTCAAGAATGACTGTGATCTGCCCTGTTCCACTCACTTCCGGCCTGCAGCTCTCATCAGGTGCCTGCACTGTAGAATTGTCTGCACCCTCCATCAGATTCAGAGTGATCTTCACATCAGTATACACATATACCTTCTGACTCGTTGACAGACTGACATCTGATGCCTCTGAAGAAACTTCAACTCTCACTTGTTCATCTGCATCTCCGCGCAGTACAATTGCCGCCGATGCATTCACACAAATTTTTTCGATTCCTGCATTATTATAAATTCTGAGATCAGAGGCTCCTTCCTCTATCTCTATAACCGGTTTCGCACTTTCTTCCGTCCGAATCGTCCCGGATGATGCCTGATAGCTGATGGTGTTCCCGGATGCATATTCAACGAAGCTATTGCTTCCAATGGCCTTAATCACGATTTTTTCGAACAGGCCTCTGTTTTCAACATGTGCATTCGGTGCATCCACCTTTAAAACAACATTCTGAAAAGATCCTTCCGGGATACTGATCTCTGTATTCTCATTTGTCTTAATCGTAAGTTCACTCAGATTTTTGTCTTCCAGCGCTTTTTCGACCTCTTCCGTATTTTTCACTTCTGCCGATGTCGGTTCCGGTGAAGGTGTTGGCGTAACTGTCGGCGTCGGCTCCGGTGTTGGCGTTACTGTCGGCGTCGGCTCTGGTGTTGGCGTCACCGTCGGCGTCGGGTCCGGTGTTGGTGTTACCGTCGGTGTCGGCTCCGGTGTTGGTGTTACCGTTGGTGTCACAACCGGTGTTGGCTGGGCAGATGGTGCAGCTGTCGGTTTGGGCGTCACGGGGACACTGGCCGCAGCAGGTACTACACTTGTCGAAGCTGTATTTCCTGACGAGCTTTTCTTAGCGGCTGCCGCTTTTACTGTTACTTTGCATGTCAGTTTCTTCTTGCCGACCTTTGCCGTTATTTTACACGTTCCTTTTTTAATTCCTTTGACAACGCCTTTTTTCGATACAGTCGCAACCTTTTTGTTACTGGATTTCCATTTTACTTTCTTCTTCGTCCCTTTCACTTTCAGTTTCAGGGTCTTCCCGACTGTGATTGTCGCCTTTTTCTTGCTGAGTTTCACAGCGGCATTTGCAGAAACCGGAAATGCCAGCATCAATATCATCATCAAAAGTGCTGCCAGAAAAAATGTCCGTTTCATCTTCGCCTGCATCCTTCATACCTCCGTCTGATCCATTTCTTGTTGCTTTCAATTGCAGCTCAACTCCCATCATTTCTGATTTTGATCCGTGCTGACCGCATATTGTCTGATTTCATTTTATCTTTTTCAAAAAACAAAACCACTAACTGCCTGCATAGGATTCTGATCATATCCAATCATTGAATCAATGCACACAGTCAGTGGTCTGTATCTGGTTTTTGGTTCTGGTTTCTGTTTCGCCTGCCAGTTTCTGCCGCGATCTCCGGCCGCGCCCCCTGCCCGAAGCCAGGTGACACGCCGGCGGCCCCTTCCCCTTCTGCGTTGTAATTCCTATTTTCTCCCGGGAACTGACTCCGGATCGTCCCACTCGCACACGAAGCAGTGCTTCTCGCCGGAGATATCATCCCACTGGTTGTTCCAGTCAGGTACGATTTTGACCGCATAGCCGGACTGATCCGGCTGGCCGTCGGCCCAGTTGTTGTAGGTAAATGCCTCGCCGCTGATCCATTTCCATTCGTATGTCTCCGGTTTTTTCAGCCGAAGGCCGATCCAGTATCCGCCCCAGCAATCATCGCGGTCCTTCTCCAGATCCGACTCCATGAACGCCGAGACGGCGGTGTACTCTGCTTCTGTCTCAAAACAGACAAGATAGCCGTCCAGACCTGTTTCTCCCGGCAGCCGCATCGCGCTGTCCCAGTCCATCAGTTCCTCGACCAGAATGTAGGTGTGGCCGTCGTATGTCATGGATTTGCAGGAAGCACCTGCCGGCGGTGTTATACGCGCCGCAGGATCTTCACTCTCATAAACCGGACAGTGCTCCTCAAACGGCGTGTCGTCCCATGGATGCCCTGCATCTGCGACGGCTTTGACGACCGTTCCGGAATTGTCCGGATTACCGCCTGCCCAGTTTGAGTAAGTGAGCGGAGATCCGTTGACCCATTCCCACTCTGCCTCTGCGATGATTTCCTTATACGCGCCGATCCAGAATCCGCCGAGTCCATCATCTGATTCTGTCAGTTCGGGCTGTAAGATCGTGCTGACTGCATCCGCCTCCTCCTGCGAGGAAATACTCGCCAGCCGGCCGCCTGCTGCTTCGCAGTAGTCCTCGGCCTCCTGCCAGTCCATGCCCTCTGTGATCAGCTGATAAAAATGTCCGCCGAATTCCAATTCCAGCCCGGTGTCCTGCTGTGCAGTGCCGTTTCCGTTATGAGATTGCCGCAGCAAAAAGGCTATAACAAATATCGCTGCCAGGACTGCGATCCCCATCAGCGCAATACCGTACCGCCGTTTCAGTCTGCGCGGTTTCGGCTCCGGCGCCTGCTTTTTCTCACTTTGCACAGCGGCGCAGTAAGGGCAGAAATTCGCCTGATCCGGCAGCTGTTTTCCGCAATTGATACATTGCTTCACAGCATGAGCACCTCCATCAGCCGCGTGACATCCTGATACCTTCTGCCGGGCTGTGTCATCGTGCATTTTGTAATAATGCGTCCCAGCCGGCCGCCTGCCAGTCTGACCGACGGATGTGTTCCGGTCAGCATGATGTTCATCGTGACACCCAGTGAATAAATATCCGATCTGACATCAGTTCCGGAGAACCCGAACTGTTCCGGCGGTGCATATCCCACTGTTCCGAGTGCGATGGTATCCGTCAGCTGCTCCGGCCTGAAAATCCGCGCGGCATTGAAATCCAGCAGGACCGCCCGGTTCTCCCGCAGAATCACATTTTCCGGTTTGACATCCCGGTGAATGATATTCATGGAATGAAGTACATAGAGTGCGCGGCAGAGATCCAGGGCGATCTGCTTGGTCTCTTCCGGCGAAAAACAGGCTCCGGCAAGCATTTCATGCATGGAATCTCCCTGCACGTATTCTTCCAGAACCATAACCTGTCCGTCAGCCTCCGCCGCTTCAAAGATTTCCGGGAGATACGGGCTTCTGACTCCCAGCAGCCTCTCGCAGCACGCTGCACTGCCGGAAAATGTGTGCTGGACAAATAATTTCCCGGTCGATTTGTGCTGTACAACTATGGCAGAGTGATTGTCCGTTTCCCGGATCGTACGGTAATGTGTAAATTGGTTCTCAATGTGCTCTTTCAGGAACTGATACATATATTTCTCCAACCGGTTTTCCCGCGATCCTGGCAACAGGCATTTTACAACTATCCCGGAAGTAAGGTTTTATGTTATGATTGTTTATATAAGTGTGCATCATATATGTTGCTTTTGGCAACTACATCATTTGTAATATCACAGCAGCATTCGAGGAGTACAAAAGGAATGTCACCATTTCATACAAAAAACACTTTGCGTACCGATGAACTGGAAAAACAGCTGTCCGCAAGTCTGCATCTGGATGAATTTCTGCAGGAGAATCAGGATCAGTTTCTCACCGGAGAATTACGAGAACTGCTTGCAGAACTCATTCAAAAACAGGGGATTTCAAAATCCGAACTTGCCAGGCGCGCTCATATGAGTGATGTCTATCTCTTCCAGATTCTCAACGGACGCCGGACGCCTTCCCGCGACCGGCTTCTCAGCCTTTGTATTGCGCTCGGATGCAGCGTAAACGAAGTGCAGGAGATCCTGAAGCAATTCCGCTATAACAGACTCTACGTGAAGGACCGGCGGGATGCTGTCATCCTGTACGGGATTGAGCGGAAATGGGATGTCGCCGGACTGAATGACGCACTTTACAATGCAGGAGAAGAGACGCTGGTGTAGGTTTTCCTCCTGCAGTGGCAGGGAATTCGCGATCTGCGTTATAGACATAAATCAATACAATTGTTTCCCAAATACTATTTATATGCCTGTTCAATCACACAGGTATGTATTTTTTCCTTCTCATCATAGTTGATTCCGATCAGCAGAAGATTCCCGCTGTAATGCTGCAGGCTGTCGAAATATTGTTTCTGACGTATCTGCTCCAGCGCGCTCTCCTTACAGTCATTCCGCTTCAGCTCGATTACCAGCGCCGGATCGTCCTGATTTAACGGGATAAATACAACATCTGCAAATCCCTTTCCACTGGTCATCTCTTTAACAACTGTATATCTGTTTAACGCATAGATGAACGCCAGGTAGATTGCACTCTGGAGCGCATCTTCATTGTTGTAACTGCGATTTGATGTTACATGAATGTGGGAAACATCCAGCGCCTTCGCCACAGCCTCTGCATTTCCGCGTATTGTTTCTTTCAGCAATTCTCTGGAAGATTGAATGATCTGATCTGTCACTGCATATTCACTTGTCTTCTTCAGAGCCCGGAACCACTCCTCCCTGACTTCTTTGTTGGGAATATGACAGGTACGGGTTTCCTGATCATAAGCCAGATAGCCCAGATGCATCAGATATCCGAATATATCGTCCTTGCTGGAAAAATCTGTCATTGTATTCAGATACGATCCTTCATCAACATCTACTTTCTCGCCGGCCAGCATCTGAATAACTGCTTCTTTTGTACCTGCAAAATTCTGGCGGATCCTTTCTGAAATAACCAGATATGAAGATGTTTTTCCCCAATAACTGTCGAACCGCCTTTTCCGCATTGCTTTTACTACAGATTCCGGGTTATAGATCTCATATCCATGCTGGCGGTATCCGTCATACCACTGGCGGCATTCATCATAACTGACGTTGTACTCCCCGCACAGTTGTTCCACTTCTTCCCCTGTAAACCCGACATATTCCGCAAAACAATCGGCATCGAGAATCGTGTATTCTTCAAAATTATTCAGTTTTGACTGCACCTTGTCACGCACAATCGGCAGAATTCCCGTTAAATAGGCAAGAGAGATCGCCGGCCGCAATGTATCACTTTTAAACAGCCCGTTCAGGAAAGACAGATACTCCTGAAACAATTGATCACTGACCTGTTCCCGGACCATCACATCATATTCATCCAGAAGAATCACAAAGGTCTCCTGCGTTGCAGCGTATACCCGCAGAATACATCTTGCCAGTGAATCCGTATCACGAAATGCCACTTCCGGGAAAGCGCTCTTCATTTCGTCCTTGATTTCTTCGGTGAGCAGCCTGATGACAGACTCTTTGTCCCCGGCTGACTGATACTCACTGTTCATGTCAATTTTAATGACATGATACTGATTCAATTTCTTTTCAAAACAGGGATCGCGGCTGATTTTAAATGGTGCAAACAGCTCGCGGGAATCACAGCCTTTCGAATAATATGCACACAGCATATTGCTGGTAATCGTTTTGCCAAAGCGGCGGGGACGAGACATACAAATATATTTCTCATCTGCATCAATCAGCCGGTTGGTTTCTCTGATCAGCATTGTCTTGTCGACATAGATGTTCCCGTCAACAATCCCTTTAAATGTGATATTCCCCGGATCCAGATAAATTCCCATTCTGCATCTCCTTCCCTGCAACTGTTATGGTAATCATATCACATCCGGGCCTGTTTTTGAATTGGTTGTACGCTACTGTTATCACAACCAGAAGAAGGATCCGGATTACTCCGGATCCCTCACTCTCCCATCAAATTATGTTTTACAATCTGCTCAGTACATCTGCCGTCAAACTATCCAACGTCTCTGCATCAATTCTATCAACCACTTTTACAATTGCACCAGCTCTATCAGGTATAGTAACATAATAACGGTTGGTCTCATAATCATAACTAGTGATTTCATCTGTTTCTGACACCAACACCTCTGCTTCTAATTCAGAATCCAGATTAAACGACGCAGGATAAGCAAATAATGCTCCATTAATAATGTATACCGTCCATACCTCACCATTCTCAGAAAGATATTCTGTTAAATACATCGGCCGTTTTTCTGTTGATCCTGATTCTACTTCTGTTTCATCACAGTAATCTCCTGAGTTTGTAAATTCGTATACAATACTGTTGTCTTCAAATCCCCTTTCTTCCATCGTCTCGATTACCTGATCCTCTGTCGGAATATCCGACACATCTTCTACATTTATAACCTGTACTACTTCTTTGGCATTCTCCCATGTTCCTTCATCATCAATCCACGCAGCTGTCAATGTAATATTAGAAGTAATTGGCGTAGAAAAATCGAATGCTCTCCCATTGTATTCCCATTGGCTAAAAATATATCTATTGCGAGTCGGTGTTTGGGGAACGCTGGCCCGATTACCAGACAACACTTTTTGGGACGGAATAGAATTCCCTCCGTTTGAATCAAATTTTACCTGATAGTATTTTGTCGTCTTCGTTTCATTTTTTGTCGCAGCACTATTGTTTGTTCCACCCACAAGAACATTTGGCTTGTTCACTGTCACTTTGCATTTGTACTTCTTTTTGTTTTTGCCTTGTATAGTTATTGTGGCTTTTCCGACACCAACTGCTTTGATTTTTCCCTTTTTGCTTATCGTTGCAACTTTCTTGTTCGATGATTTAGCCTTCTTAATTTTTGTCCCGCAAAGTTTGATTTTTGTCGTGTCTCCTGGCTCCAGATCTATTTTCGTTTTATTAAGGCCAATCTTAACAGTAACTTTACATTTATATGTTTTTGTTCCAACTTTCGCTGTAATGATTGCCTTGCCTGGTTTTTTCCCCGTAACCTTTCCGTTTGATTTAACTCTTGCAACTAGTACATTGGAGCTTTTCCATTTAATGCCTGTTTTTTTGCCTTTAACAGATAGATTTGCCGATTGAGAAACCAACAATTTTAATTTGGTTTTACTTAACGTGTTCTTCGCAGCCGCATAACTCTGTTGCGGATTCGCACATAATGCAACTATTACAATTGTCAGTAAAAATAAGGCTCAGTCACTTATTCTGTGTGATGCAGGGTTTCGGTCGTAGTCACGCCGGCTGATGTCGTAGATCTTCAGGAAGAAGTATTCGTCATCCGGATAACCATAGCCCTGCCGCCTGAGTGTTTTGATCTTGTTGTTCAAC